>NZ_JBHTKI010000001.1:0-73696 GCF_042675885.1 Metaplanococcus flavidus
GTTGTTGTGGTGACTACCATTATACAGGATTTGGGGAGGTGCTCTATTTTCATGCCGTTACACACCTAGAGCCGCAAGGTCTCGGAATTATGAAATTTACTCATGTATCAAGAAAATCAAAAAGTCCATTGTAATTTCAGTGATCTAGAGTTGCATCATTAAATGAGAAAATATAAAGCACCTTCGATATGGTACATTTTTAACAAGTACTCAATTTGGAGGTGTTTTTGCATAGGCAAAAACGTTTATTCAAGCATCTTGAAAATTTGTTTACAACCTGTTCGTAAACGTGTACTTTTACGAACGCTTCAAAAGTAGCTAAAAAGTGCAATAAAAAACGTTCGTAAAAGTGGATAAGCACTTTACGAACGTTCTCTTATTTCCGGATACGTTTACGAACGGTGTCTCCAGATAAAATTAAAAATTTTATCATCCGTCAACATTCGCAGAGGTTCTATTTAATAGACCGATAAACGACCAGCGATGCCACGAAGGCTCCGGAAGAAAGCCAGAGGTAAGGCTCGTTCGAAAACCAGACGGAAACGGAGATTCCCGTAAATGTCAGGATGCTGAAAATGCCAGCGAACATTCTGCTCTGCAGATCGCGGCGATACTCCCGCATGCGGCCGTCCCGGTTTTCCAGGTAATTGCGCATCCGTTCCGGTTCCTCGAGATAATTGATGACTTTCTGCGGAAGAACGCGAAGCGGCCCCGTTGAATTCAGGACCCAGCGCAACACATCCCCTTTTCCGAAAACTTTCTCGCCTTCTTTCTGCGATGAAGCCCATTCCAGAATACGCGGACGCGCCAGTGCCATCAGATCGACTTTCGGATTCAGGACATGGAGCACTCCAACAAAGATTGAGACCGCACGGCCGAAGAAAGCGAACTCCGAGGGAAGCTGAACCGGCTGTGTACGGACAATCTTCTGGAGATCTTTCATCAGCCTCTCCACAACAAAACTGTCCATTTCCATCAATTCATCCGACTCATATGCCGTGACAAGACGCGCTATGGCATCTTTCAATACTTCCCGGTCTGCATGCGGCAGCAGGAATCGGAGATCTTCCAGCCCATCCAGCACCTGATCATAATTTTTGAAGATGATGCCCTCGGCTATCCGCAGAACCGCCTGCGAGTCTGATTTCCGAATAACACCGGTCATTCCGAAATCGATCAATACAATAGTACCGTCTTTCTTCAGAAGGATATTGCCTCCATGCGGATCGGCATGGAATTGTCCCCCGTAAAGCACCTGTTCAAGAAACAGGATAAACAGTCTCTCAGAGATTTCAAAACGGTCAATTTCATATTTTTCAATAAAGGCAAGGTCCGTGATCCGTGCACCTTCGATCCAGTCCATCACCAATACATGGCGGGTGGACAAATCTTCGTAATAGCGTGGGAATTGGATGCCGTCCATTTCATCAAAACGTTCTGCAAAGCTCCGGCCATTTTGCAATTCCTGCTGGAAATTCAATTCTGCCCCGATCGTTTCAGTCATTTCCAGATATAATTTCGTGAAATCGATCTGCTTTGAAAAATTGGTGAATTTGCGTGCCATCCAGATGACAATCCGCACTGCCTGAAAATCAGCGCGCAGAATTCGGCCGGTTCCCGGACGCTGCACTTTGATCGCGACTTCACTGCCGTCTTTCATAATCCCTTTATAAACTTCCCCTATCGAGGCGGAAGCGATTGCCTCCTCAGAAAGATTTTTCAGATAGGTGGTATGCGGCGTGTTCCATTCCCGCTCCAGGACTGCGACGATTTGTTCGCGTTCCACCGAAGGAACTCTGTCAGTCAATCCCTCCAATTCAGCGAGAAAGCTGGGCGGCATGATGTCGGCCCGCGTTGACAGGAATTGCCCCAGTTTGATCATAAGGCCGCCGAGTTGAAGTGCGAGATTCTTATATTGCTTGGCCATTTCAGTGACAAGTTTGTTCCATTTCTCTTCTACCAGCGGATTCCAATTGCCACGATGACGTTTTTGGAAGAGCGTTGCCCGCATAAAAAATTTTACAGCCATAAAAACTATTCGGATAACACGGATAAACGTAATCTGATTCATAAGCGGGGTCCCTCCTCTTGTACATTACATTATAGGCACTGATAGCGGAATAGTCCAAAAAGTGGTATGTTTTAAAAGGATGGCAATTAGACAAGGGGGATGAAAATGGACACAATTAATTACGAACAAAAAGGAAATCTGGCTTTCATCACATTGAATCGCCCGGATGCGATGAACGCGTTTAACTACGATATGCTGATGGAACTCGGACAAGTGGTTGAGTCGATCCGCATCAATCCTGATATACGCGTAGTGGTCTTTACCGGTGCCGGAGAAAAGGCATTCAGTGTCGGCGCGGATTTAAAGGAACGAAAAACACTGACGGACCAGCATGTTAAACGCAATATCTACAAGATCGGCGAAGTTTTTTCCACAATAGAGAACCTTCCGCAGCCTACCATCGCCATGATCAATGGCTTTGCCTTCGGCGGCGGAATGGAACTGGCACTTGCATGTGATTTCCGAATCGTATCGGATGATACATTACTCGGCCTGACGGAAACAAGCCTCGCAATAATTCCTGGCGCCGGTGGAACCCAGCGGCTGCCGCGATTGATCGGGGAGTCGAAAGCGCTGGAGCTGATTCTGACTGCGCGCCGCCTGAAACCGGCCGAAGCACTGGACTACGGATTAGTGACACGCGTCGCATCGCAGGATGATCTTGCCGAAGTGACCGGTGCCTTTGCCGATTCGATGCTGGGGAACGGCCCAATTGCCCTGCAGCAGGCGAAATTCGCCATCAAGAATGGCATGAATGCAGATCTGCAGACCGGACTGCATATTGAAAGAAAAGCTTATGAACTGACGATACCAACCGAAGACCGCGTCGAAGCGCTGCTCGCGTTCGGTGAAAAACGCAAACCTGTCTTTAAAGGGAAATAAAATATTTGAAACACAAAAAGAGGCCCTCTGCTCAGGAGAGGGCCTCTTTTGTCTTGCTATTCTTCTTACAGGTATTTCTCCATCCAGCCGGCAATCTGCTCGAGACGCGCAAAACGCAGATTCGGTTTGCCTGTACGGGACAAGTTATGGTCCGCTTCCGGGAAACGCACAAATTCCGTTTCTTTGCCCATGCTTTTCAGTGTGATATACAATTGCTCCGACTGTTCGATCGGGCAGCGGTAATCATTTTCTGAATGCAGGATCAATAATGGTGTTTCCACATTCTTGGCATACTTCAAAGGTGAATGGTGCCACAGCTTATCGACATCCGTCATATCCGCCTGTATCTGCCAGTCGGAGAAATAATAGCCGATGTCCGACACACCGAAGAAAGAAATCCAGTTGGAAATTGACCGTTGAGTTACGGCCGCTTTAAAGCGGTTGCTGTGTCCCACGATCCAATTGGTCATAAAGCCGCCGTAGCTGCCGCCTGTCACGCCGAGACGCTCCGTATCAATCCAGCTGTTCGCTTCAATAGCGCCGTCAAGCGATTTCATGATGTCTTCGTAATCGCCGCCACCGTAATCGCCGCGCACTGCATCGACAAATTCCTGGCTGTAGCCGTGGCTGCCGCGGGGATTGACATACAGAACACCGAATCCGCGAGCTGCGAGCAATTGCATTTCGTGGAAAAATGAATTTGCGTACATGGCATGCGGGCCACCGTGGATATTGACCACCAGTGGATATGTCTTCCCTTCTTTAAAACCATAAGGCTTCATCAACCATCCGTGAACAGCCCAGTCCTTCGCCCCTTTCGCGATGATCAGTTCAGGTGCAACCAATTCGGTTTCATCCAAATAAGTTTTATTGAATGAAGTCAGCGCTTTGCGGTCACCGGTGGCAATCGTCAAATGATACAGTTCACCCGGGTCCACCGGATTGGTGATCGCGGCAAGTGCGAATTCGCCGTTTCGTGCAATATCATAGCCATAGACATGCTCCATGTCTGGAGAAGCCGGATAAACTGCGCCGTCCAGCGATGCGAAGTAAAGGCGCACATCGCCCATTGTTGATACCTGGAAGTAAAGGTCATTATCTTTGGTCCAGACAGCTCCTGGTGCGTCTGAACTTTGCTGATGATCCGCAACTACATAATCGCCGACCGGCACATCGATTCCTTCAGTCAGGCAGATAGACGACTTCGACGCAAGCGTGTGAACGTAAAGTTCCGTGTGCGTGGCGTTCTGATAATTGCGTGTGCTGCCCACATAAGCGATATGTGCATCGTCATGGGAAAACGCCGCACTGCCAAAATATCCTTCTTCATCCACGAGCACTGTTTCTTTCTTGCTTTCTGTATCATAGATGAACAACGGCTGGCGGAAGACGAAATCGAGGTTCTCTTCACGCGTCACGCCGTATACGAGCTTGCTGCCGTCATGCGATACGGCTTCAAGTCCATGATGATATGTGCCGTCCGTAATCTGTTCAACTTCCTTGGATTCGATGTCAATGAGGCCGATCTGGCGATGAAATTCCTTTGGCAGCAAACCCATGCCATCCATTTTGTATTTCATCTTATCGACGACATACGGTTCAGGAAATTTCTTTTCATCTTTTTCTTCTTTGTCCGTGAAAGTCTGGCCTTCTTTCACCATTGCGTCAAACCAGATCTTCTTGTTGCACGGAGACCAGCGGAAACTGTTGACCCCTTTTTCAAAATCCGTCAGGTCGCGCGCTTCTCCGCCTCTTGCCGGCAAAATATATAGCTGGTTTTTTTCGGTCCGGTCTGACAGGAATGCGACAGATTTGCCGTCTTCCGACCATTGCGGCGACGACACGCGCTGCTTGCCGTATGTCCATTGCGACAACTCGCCTGTCTCCAGTGAAACATGCCAAAGATGCGATATGTATTTATTGTCTTCTTCATCGATGTGCGTCCGTATAAAGACGGCTTCTTTGCCATCAGGCGAAAGATGCGGATCTGCCACCGAGATCAATTTTGTTAAGTCTTTTATTTCAACTGCTTTTTTAGCCACTTTATTTCCTCCTCAAAACTATTTCGATTCTCGCAATACTTACTCTTCCACTATAATGAAAAATATCAGTAATTTCAATGAATTTCAAAATTAAATAAGTTGATATAAAGAATCAGTATATATATCGCTTCGGCGCTTTGGACAGTGCAAAGATTATGCTTCTGCGCAAGCTCGTCGCAAAGGAGGCGCCATCTTCGTTTGGCGCACCTTGCCTCCCGCAATAAGCCGAGAAGACCACTCGTCTTATTGCTCCGGCCCGTCCTGAGCCGCGCCGGCGCTGGGTGATTAATTTTGGCGCAGAGAATCTCTAAGATATGGAGCAAAACGGCGCAGACGCCCAGGGGACCAAGCGAAGTGCTGAGATCCACTCGGGCGAAGTGAAACGAGACCGAGTTAGCTCAGCGCAAGCCAAGAGTTGGCCGAAGGGAGTTCGGCCGAGTCTTTGCGACGAAGCTAGCGCAGCGATGCAGGAGCACGGGTTTTGGCAAGCAAGCTGTTTTGCGGAATATCGACTACGTTGAATTATTAGTTCACCTTTTTAAAAAGAATCATAAGTGCTGATTATTATATAAAACACAAAACCCCCGGCAATTTGCCGGGGGTTTTACTTGTTTTAATTATTGCTGGCTCAAAGCCTGTTCTTTCAATGAACGGCGCAGGATTTTGCCTGTTGTGTTTTTCGGCAGTTCATCAAGGACTTCAAAATGCTTCGGCACTTTGTATTTCGCAAGATGTTCCGCGCAGTATCTTTGAAGATCGCCAGTTGTGTAGACCTGGTCTTTCAACACGACATACGCATTGATCGATTCACCGAAGTCTGAATCCGGCAAGCCGACGACAGCTGCTTCGGAAACGCCCGGATGAGCAAACAGGACTTCTTCGACTTCACGCGGGTAGACGTTATAGCCGCCGACAATGATCATGTCTTTTTTGCGGTCGACGATGAAGAAATAACCTTCTTCATCAACAGTCGCTAAATCGCCAGTATATAGCCAGCCGTCTTTGATCGCTGCATTTGTTTCTTCCGGCATTTTATAATAGCCTTTCATGACGTTCGGTCCGCGGACGATCAATTCTCCAACTTCCCCGACAGCCACTTCTTCGCCAAGTTCGTTAACGACTTTATTTTCTACATTGATGATGGATGTTCCGATCGAACCGGCTTTGCGTTCGCGGTCAATCGGATTGAAGCAAGTAACCGGTGAA
Source organism: Metaplanococcus flavidus (assembly GCF_042675885.1). Taxonomy (NCBI): domain Bacteria; kingdom Bacillati; phylum Bacillota; class Bacilli; order Caryophanales; family Caryophanaceae; genus Metaplanococcus; species Metaplanococcus flavidus. The sequence continues at coordinate 6,202 of NZ_JBHTKI010000001.1, forward strand.
GCTTCGGATAGACCGTAGCCTTCGGAAATGCGGACGTTGAATTTATCTTCGAAATTATGAAGCAATGCGACTGGAAGGGCGGAGCCGCCTGAAATCGCCATTCGGATGGAATCGAAATCGGACGATTTTGCCTCTGGATACTGGTACATGAAATTGTACATGGTCGGAACTCCCGCAAAGACTGTGGCATTTGTAGCTATGATGGCATCAAATACGTCTTTCGGATTGAAACGCGGAACAAGGATAATTGTAGCTCCCTGGATCAGTGGAGCATTTACGACTACCGTCAAAGCGAAAACATGGAATACCGGCAAAGTTGCCAGTACACGGTCGGCAGACGTAACTTTCAGGTATTCGCCAACATCCCGTGCATTAGAGTAAAGATTGCCGTGTGTCAGCATCGCCCCTTTTGGCTTGCCGGTAGTGCCGGACGTGTAAAGGATGACTGCCGTATCGTCTTCAGCCACTTCAACAGGCAGGTTTACAGAAGATGCGTTGAAGAGCATATTGCTGAATGCGTTCACTTTGCCTTTCACAGCATCCGGCAACTGAGCCAGTTTGGCACCGGTTGACGGATCTGTTTCGCAAATGATATAGGATTCGACGGCCGGAAGTGCCATATGCGCTTTTTCCACAAGGGGCAGCAAGGCATCGAGTGCAATGACTACTTTGGCATCGCTGTTGTTTACTATGTAAGCGATTTCATCCGGGGTATAAATCGGATTGATCGGAACAGCAGTCGCTCCCAGGCGCATTGTTGCGTAAAGTGAAATCAGGAAATGAGGCGTATTGCTTAACAGAAACGCTACGTGGTCCCCTTTTTGTACACCCATCGATTCCAGTGCGTTGGCGAATTTCCCGACAGTCTGTTCAAATTCTCCGTAGGAAGTATCCTTCCCCATAAAATGATAGGCCGCTTTTGATGGGTTCTGGCCGGCAATTTCGTGAACACGTTTTACTAAATTCATTTTGCATCCCTCTTTCGTATTGAATGAATACTCATTCATAATCGTCACTTTCTTCATTATAAAATAAATCTTCAGACAATACAACAGACACCGTGAATATCACGATGCCTGCAGATGGGTTATATAGCGCCAGCGGATGAGATAGAAATAAAGCAATTGAATAATCGTGAAGGCGGCAAGCACGATTGCCATTTCCCCTAAAATGGAAAGTTCTGCAAATTCGTCCCACACCACTTGCAGCGAAATGAAAGCGAAACAGCTGTGAAGCAGCGCAAGAGTCCATGGCAGGAAAAACTGCGGTACCAGCTGGCGGTTAACGATTTTCAGCAGCTCTTTTTCTGTCATACCCAGCCGCACCAACAGGGCATATTGCTTCCGGTCCCGCTCCAATCCTGTATACAGTTTGAAGTAAATAAAACTACCGGCTGCCAGCAGGAATACCAGCGCAACCATCACGCCGATGAAAAGCATCAGCGCAAATGAAGATTTGAACCAGCGATAATCTTCGCCAGGATTTTCAAAATAATAAGCGACCGAACCAAAGTCAGCCGTTTCGAAAGCCTCTTCCATTTGTTTCGAAAGAGCGTTGCCGACCCCGAGCGTTGCCGTCCAGTCCGGCACATCAAAAGCATAGTACGTGAATGAAGACTGCTCCGCGGTAAAGCCGGCTAACGGTTCATCTATCGCAGCGAAATCCTGGTCGTTCACAATGATGCTATTGGCATTCAGCGTATGATTGGGAAACATGACATGCGGATAGGCTTCTGCGATAAAAAGCGGAACTCCACTTTCAGTAAGCGTTGTATCCGTAATCGTTACATCCAATTCTTCCCGTGATTCCCGGGAGTATGGGATAAAAATTCCTTGTCCCGGCTCGGGAGCGACTTCTTCTTGGCCCAGCGCTGCTGCAAGCCGGTTGAATTGCGATGCCTGCAAAATATCAACTTCATTGCCACTGGCTTCCGAGGTCTGCCGTTTCACGGTCAACGGTGCAATGTCATATGCAAGGCCCTTCTGCTCCAATTGAGTTGCCAGCAGGTTGATATGTTCTGCTTCCTGCGGATTTTCTTCAAACGAAATATAAATCAGGCTGAGCGGATTCGATTCCCGGAAATCTCCGGTATAGGAAGTGAAGGAAGCGAGCGTTCCCACTGTCAGGAAAGCGATGGTCGACACGATGGTCACGATGAAGAACATCTGCGCGCTGTCCTTCAATTTGACTGACGAATCCGCGATGGAGACAAGCCTGGTCTTGTCCCAGAAAAAGGTTTTTTTCATTTTAAAGAGATTGAGCAGCGTATGGATCGAATGCGTAAAGAACAGATAAGTGCCGATGGTCGCAAGCGGCGGAATGATGAAAGCCATCATATAGACGGTCGTATCAGTGACAAGCGTTGCGAGCGTATAAGCTATTACAAGAAAACCGATGCCTGCCGCAGACAAAATATACGAACTTTTCCCTGTCTCGTCAACTTTCCAGTAACCCTGAAGCAGATTCAATACTCTCTTCGTCCGGATAAAGCCGACGCTGATAAATGAAATGATGATGAACAGGCTCGCAAATGCACCGATCGTCAAAAGGAAAGGCTTCCAATCCAGATACAGCGGCAGCGATTCCAGCTCCATAATTTCGCGGCCGATCATAAAAAAGAACTTCGAAAACACGAATCCGAATGCGATTCCTGCAGCCGTCGAGATGCTGCCAAGGATCATCATTTCAAAAAAAATCATTTTGCTTAACTGCTTTTTGGTCATCCCGAGATGCACCAATACCCCAAACTCCTTCGACCGTGCCTGCAAAAAGGCGCTCATCGAATAAAACAGGAAAAACAGCGTAAAAATATACAGGACGACTTCAGCAATCAGCATGCCGCGGACAGCCAATGTTCCGAGGCCTTCTTCTTCGAATAAGGGGTGGAATATGAACATCGAATAGACAAAGAACACCATGACCGACACCACACTGGCAAGGAAAAAAGCGGCGTAGCTCCTTAAATTGCGCAGTACATTACGGTAAGCGAGCTGCCGAAAGGTCATTTACATTGCCCCCCAATAAAGATAGGACGTTCAGGATGCGCTGATAAAAAGTCTGGCGCCGGTCATCGCTGTATATTTCATTGAAGAATTCACCGTCTTTGATAAAGAGCACCCTGTTGCAATAACTGGCAGCGATCGGGTCATGGGTCACCATGATGATTGTTGAGCCTTCTTCCCGGTTGATCGTTGACAATAATTCCAGTACTTCCCGTGATGCTTTTGAATCCAGGTTTCCCGTTGGTTCATCCGCGAGAATCAGATCCGGCTTATGGATGAGCGCACGCCCGATTGCGGTGCGCTGGGCTTCTCCTCCGGAGATTTCATTTGGCCGTTTGTGGAGAATCGGCGTCAGGCTGAGGCGGTCGGCAATTCCCATAACCCGGTTCGTCATTTGGTCCAAAGGTACATAATCGAGCGTCAATGGCAGCACCAGGTTTTCTTCAACCGTCAGCATCTGCAGCAGGTTGAAATCCTGAAAAACAAAGCCTAATTTCCGCCGGCGAAAAAGAGCCAATTCGTTCTTGCCCAATTCATGCGGATCGATGCCGTCGATAACTATACGGCCGGAAGTGAGATCATCAATGGTGGATATGAGGTTCAGCAGGGTCGTCTTGCCGCTGCCCGATGGCCCCATGATTGCCAGGAATTGCCCCTTTTCAACTTCAAACTCCAGTTGATTGATGGCCCGGTGCGTCACTTTTCCTTCATATACCTTTGTTACATCATCTATTTTCACTAATGGCATTTTTTTCCTCCTGTAGGTCTGAATCCTGGTTTGAAAACAGAATGGATACAGTCGTTCCCTGGCCCACAGCTGACTCGATGACCAGCTCGTGACCAAGTTTATTGCAAACTTCCTTGGCTATATAGAGACCCATTCCGGTGGATTCTGCTGTCTTCCGGCCATTTTCACCTGTGAAAAAGGCTTTGGTCACTCTCCCTAAATCAGTGGAAGGAATCCCCAGTCCTTCATCCTTAATTGAAAGGTGGATAGGGCTATTTTGGCAGGCGGCGGTAATGTATACTTTTTTGTCCTTTTCGAACGTATATTTAATGGCATTAGTCAGCAATTGCCCCAGGATGAACTTCATCCATTTACGGTCGGTGGCCACGATGAAATCTTTGCCCATCTCGATTACCGGATAAACTTGTCTGGAAATAAACAAGCGTTTGTTTTCAGTAATGATTTCTGTTGCCAGTCCATGCAGATTCACTTGCTCTATGTGCATATCCTGTTCGAACGTATCGAGTCTGGCGTTCATCAGAACCGTATCCAGACTTGCTTTCAGCCGATCAATCTCCTCGGAAACACTTTTTTTATCCAATTCATCCGGATTTTGCAGCAACAATTGAATAACTGAAATCGGCGTTTTCATCTGATGAACCCATTGATTCATGAATTGGAGATGTCTGTTTTGTGAGGCATAAAGGGTTTGTGCTTCATTTTGATAGACCTTATACAGTTTCTGGAGGTAAAGATCAATTTGGATCTGCTCGGGCGATCGGCCTTCCTTTTGCAGCATGTGTTCCATTTTGTCGGGATTTTCAGTAATTTTCTTATAATAACGATGGCGCTTAATATACCTGGCTCCCAAAAATGTGGAGGTCAGAAGAATGCTGATGACAAAAGAATAGATGGCCGTATCGAGGTTCCGAAAACCGTCCAGCCAATAAAGAATCATGATAAAGGCGACCAATACTGCCTGAAAAACAATATAAGCGGCATGTTCTTTTAAAAAGAGGCGTAGCATTACAGTTCCCCCTCATCGATCAGAAGGCGGTAACCTGCTCCCCTTACCGTTTCGATGACAGACAGAACTTCATAATCCGCCAATTTTTTGCGCACTCGCGTCATATTGACATTCAGCGTATTTTCATCGACAAATGCCTGGTCATCCCACAGCTCTTCCAGCAATTGTTCGCGGGAGATGACTTTTGGGTAGTGAGACAACAACAGTCCCAGAATCGTCGCTTCTTTTTTTTGCAGCGGAATAACATCATTTTTCACATGCAATTCCATTCTCTCCATATATAAGGTGAGGCGTCCTGCTTTGACAGAACGTTCTTCCTGCTTTAACGCATATTCCCCAAAGGCTCTGCGGAGGTGACTCCTTATTTTTGCAAGGACGATTTCATAATGGAAAGGTTTCGTGATAAAATCATCGCCCCCGTTTTCCAAAGCGAAAATCTGATCCATTTCACCGGACCGGGCAGAGATGAAGAGGATTGGACAAGTGGTGGTCAGTCGGAGTTGCCTGCACCAATAATAGCCATCATAGGAAGGAAGATTGATATCAAGCAGAATCAGATGAGGCTCGAACGCTTCAGCTTCTTCCAGAATTTTATCGAAATCCTTGGCTGTTTCCACTTCATAATGGTATTTGCGCAATGTCTCCGCGAGCATTGCGGCAATTTTCAAATCATCTTCCACGATAAAAATCCTTTGTGCTGACATATAGACCCTCCTTCCCTTTTCTTTTCATTCTAACAAAAGAGCCTGCTCAAAAGCAGGCTCTTCATTATTTCTTAATAAATTAATTTCAAAAAATCTTCTTTCGTGATGCCTCCAAGAAGTTTCGGGATGTCCATTCCGGAAATCGCTTCATCCAATGCATTGCGCTCGTACTTCACACCAGTCAGGGCATTTTCGAGTTCAGATATATCACCGACTCCGAAAAAGTCGCCGAATATTTTAGCGTTTTCCACTACCCCTTTTTCGACTTGCAGGCGTACATCGATGCCCCCGACAGGGAAACGGTGCGAATGTTTCACATTGAATTTCGGTGACTTGCCGTAATTCCAATCCCAATTGCCATAACGCTGGCGGGAAATCTCATGGATGCCTTCCCAGTCTTTATCTGTCAGTTCCCACAATTTCACATTTTCTTCGCCTTCGAAAATAGAATGAAGAATCGCAGAACGGAATTCCGTTACGGTCATCGGTGTTTCGAGAAACTCAGAGATATTGGCAACACGGCTGCGAATCGATTTGATGCCTTTCGATTCGATTTTTTCCTTGCTCACTTTCAGAGCGGAAACCACTTCTTCGATATTGGTATCAAACATCAGCGTGCCATGGCTGTACATCCGTCCGCGAGTCGAAAACTGGGCATTGCCGGAAATCTTGCGGCCTTCAGCCATCAAATCATTGCGGCCGGATAACTCGGCGTTGACCCCGAGGCTGTTCAACGCATTTACTACAGGTTCAGTGAATTTACGGAAGTTACGGAAGCTTTCGCCATCATCCACTGTGATGAAACTGTAATTCAAATTGCCATGATCATGGTAAACCGCTCCCCCACCTGACAGGCGGCGCACGACGTGGATGCCATTGGAATCCACATAATCCGTATTGATTTCTTCAGCGGTATTCTGGTTCTTTCCGATAATAATTGAAGGTTCATTGATATAGAACAACAGGAAAGGATCCTTTTCTACGTCCATGTTCTTCAATAAATATTCTTCAATAGCAAGGTTGATGCGCGGATCGGTGATTCCCTTATTGTCTACGAAATACATAATCTCTCTCCTTTAGCTTTTATCCTCTTTTCAGTTTAACGGATAATTAAAAATAATTCACTGTTGAGAGTTGACTTCTTCTAACTGTTATAATACACTAGGTTTAATTATCACAGTACTATAACAAAAAGGAGCTGGAATGAATGATTGAGAACGTAGTCGAATTTTTCAAGAACCTGCCACCGAAACAATGCGCAACTTGTGGAGAAAAGATTGAAGAACAGCACGAGTGCTACGGTACTCAATGCAATTCCTGTTCCGAGCTATAAGACAAAAAAAGGCAAGCGCAGAAAAAATGCGCTTGCCTTTTATATATATAGGATGAATTTCAGAATCCGATAAATATGCCGCTTCGGTGCTTTGGACAAGGGCAAAGATTATGCTCCTGCGCAAGCTCGTCGCAAAGGAGGTGCCATCTTCGTATGGCACACCTTGGCTCCCGCAATAAGCCGAGAAGACCACTCGTCTTATTGCTTCGCCCAGTCCTGGAGCGCACCGGCGCTAGGAAAGTAACTTTGATTGAGAGAGTATCTTAGATATGGAGTAAAACAGCGAAGACTCCTGAGGACCAAGCGAAGTGGCGAGATCCACTCGGGCGCAAGCCCCCCAGAACGCGAAGCTGTTTTGCGAAATATCGGCTACTACAGGCTTATTAGTTCAACATATATAGACGGAAACTGTATCAGTAATAATCAATGATTTCTTGAGCGAATCCTTTTGCATCTTCTTCTGTTTGCCCGTCAATTAACAAATAGTAGAGGGAATATCCAACCCCTCCTGCTTCGAAGAACATTATAACAGAACCATCCGCCTCATTCTCGATGAATTGATATTGGACTTCCTGTCCCGCGATCTCTATTAACTCAGAACCACTTAATGTTGCACCGCCTTCTGGAAAGATATTCAGGGTCACCGCCGAAGAACTTAGATAAAAGTCCCCGTAAAGCACTTCGCTTCTGTTTTCTTCTTCCCAAGCTTCCACGTCAATGCCTTCAAACAATTCCTCAGTAGACTCCTGATAAGTTACGGTTGCCTGCTTGGGCTCATCCCTTACAACCTCTTCGCCGCCTTCCAGCATGAAGTGATATTCAACAGCGGCAAAAGTTGCCGGATAGTCATCGTGTTTTGGGACATATGCCTCTACGTCTAATTCTTCACTAATAGCCTGCTGTATTACTTCTGTGTCATTTATCTCTTCTGCAGAGCCGTTTCCTTCCGCTTTCTCAGATTGACCGCAACCTGCCAAAACTCCTGCAACAATAAACAATAATGACATATTCCAGATTTTAAAATGCTTTTTCATAGGAGCCTCCTTTTAGAGTTCGTTTTTTTCCTCAATAAATATTTACGCTGCTCATTTGTAAAAGTTTTACTATTTTATGTATTCCCTTCCAAATTTTAAATAAAGATTACTACTTTTTGCAGAATAGATAGAACAAATCCCTAAACAAAAAACGTCCGAAAATGTAACAACCATTTTCGGACGTTCTATATAAATCAATGGCCGTGGCCTTCCATGTCTACCTTGCTGTCGGAATCATCACTGTCATCCGGAACAATTGACTCGGGATCCGGATTGCCCACAATAATTTCCTGCTTTGGCATGACATGAAGGCGGCGGGCCGTTGTATGCGCCTGGATGAAATATAATCCTTCTTCATCGAAGCTTGCTTCAGCTTCATAAACGCCGTCGCCAATATGTTCAGCCGTCAGCATGTCGCTCGCGTCACGGTGGCCGGACTCCCATACTTCATACACCACTTCATCTGCGTCTTCCACCAATTCTTCACCTTGTGTGACCGTTACCGAAAGAGTCATTGTCTCTCCCGGATCAGCTGTTTCCGGTGAAGTGAAATCGGTCTCGATCAGTTCAGTACTCGGCCCGGCGCCAGCAGAGTCATCTTCTTCTCCACAGGCTGCAAGCAGCAGGAGGCCAAAAAGTATGGCCGTCCAAATAATTTTCTTCATCATGATTTACTCCTCCAAGTGTTCATTCGCAGAAAGGAACCGGCAATAAACAACTTGCCTTGTTTTCATACTTCATGCCCGAAAAAATAAACCCCTTATTTTTCAGCCAATTTTTTCATCACTACATCTGCAAGGCCATCGATGAACAGCGGCTGTACGTTCGGCATTTCAGGACGGCGGTAAGCTGCGCCGATTTCATCGCAGACAACTTTACATTCGTAATCATTGTCAAACAGCACTTCGAGGTGATCCGCTACAAAACCTACCGGTGTGTAGACAAATGAGTTATAACCTTTGACATCATGAAGTTCGCGCGTCAGATCCTGCACATCCGGACCGATCCATGGTTCTGGTGTCTGCCCGGCACTCTGCCAGCCGATTTCGTAATTTTTTACGCCAGCTGCCTGTGCGATCAAATCCGCCGTTTCTTTCAATTGATCCGGGTACGGGTCGCCGTTCGCGATAATCTTCTCCGGCAAGGAATGCGCAGAAACGATCAGGCATGATTTTGCCCGTTCTTCTTCTGACATTTCAGCAAATGCCGCACTGACTTTCTCGCTCCAGAATTGGATGAATTTCGGTTCAGTGTACCAGCTTTCCACAGACGTCAGCGAAATGCCGGCTGCTTCGGCCGCTTCAGCCGCGCGCCCGTTATAGGATTTAACGGAGAAAGTTGAGAAATGAGGCGCCAGAACAATTGAGACCGCTTCTGTAATGCCATCCTTTTTCATCGCTTCCACTCCATCTTCCACGAAAGGTTCGATATGTTTCAAGCCTAGGTAAACTTTGAATTCGATGTCATCCTGCACTTCGTTCAGACGCTCGCATAATCCATTCGCTTGATCCTGTGTGATTTTTGCCAGCGGAGAAAGGCCCCCAATTGCCTTGTAGCGGCTGCGGAGATCTTCCAGGCTTTCTTCGCTCGGCTTGCGGCCACGACGGATATGCGTGTAGTATCTTTCGATATCTTCTTCCTTGTAAGGCGTTCCATACGCCATCACCAATAATCCCATTGTCTTTTTCATCATCAGTCACCTCTGAATTTTTTTAGTCTGTTATTTTTGAGATTTATAAGCCGCACTGTATTCATGCACAAATGCAGTAAGGCGTTTTAATGTATCAGGATTCACTTCAGGGAAAACCCCGTGGCCCAGGTTAAAGATATAGCCGTCCTGCTGCATGCCCATATCAAGGATATTTTTTGCACGTGCTTCGATTACCGGCCAATCAGCCAGCAGATAAGCGGGATCGAAATTACCCATCAACGATTTCGTCAGCCCCATTTGGCGTGCTTCCGAGATTGGCAGACGCCAATCAAGGCCCACTACATCAACCGGCAAGTCGTGCCATTCTTTCGCCAGATGGCTTGCACCGACTCCAAAAATCGTCAGCGGCACGCCTTCTGTACGCAATTCATTGAAGATGCGGTCCATGACCGGTTTGATGAAAATCCGGTAATCCTCCACATTCAATGCGCCAACCCAAGAGTCGAAAATCTGGATGGCTTTGGCTCCCGCTTTGATTTGGGCTTTTACATATGGAATAATCGTGTCGGCCAATTTATCCATCAATGCAAACCACATTTCAGGCTGTGAAACCATCATCGCTTTCGTTTTGTTATAGCTTTTTGATGGTCCGCCTTCGATCATATAGCTGGCAAGTGTGAAAGGAGCACCGGAGAAACCGATCAGCGGCACGTCCAATTGTTCTTCAGTCAATAATTTGATGGTCTTCAATACATAGTCGACATCCTGCTCAGGATTGATTTCACCAAGTCGGCTGATATCTGCCATTGTGCGAATCGGGTTATCAATTACCGGACCGATACCGGCTTTGATTTCCACGTCCACTCCGATTGCCGGCAGCGGGGTTACGATATCTTTATAAAGAATCGCAGCATCGACATTGTATTGGTCAACCGGCAATTTTGTGACATAAGCACAAAGCTCCGGCTGATGCGTAATCTCTTCCAGTGAGTATTTTTCTTTGATCTTGCGGTATTCCGGCTGTGAACGGCCAGCCTGCCTCATAAACCATACAGGCACATGATCCGTTTTTTCTCCTCTTGTTGCCTTCAGGTAAGTATCGTTAAAAGCCATAAAAAAAACATCCCTTCCAAATGTATCATCCACTGCATATCGTTCTTATATCCGTATATACTATAGACGCTCTGTTTTCCATTGTATAGATTGTACAAACAAATGTCATAAAATAGCCCCTTCTGACTTCACCAGTTCGACAAAGAAGTTTGCTGTTATTTTCTTTGGGGAAAGTTATACTGTATTTATATATATGGGAGGGATTATAATGAATCTATTCATGACAACGGGAACTTATGAGTATATGAAAAATATGCGAGACAAGCATCCCCAGGAAAATATGGTGGTCATGCAGGGCGAAGACACTACATTAATCCTGCACGAAACAGAGGGCAAAAGCATTTTCCAGACACCGCGACGCTATGAAGTGGTAGATGGCACAGGGGAATTCAAAGAAAAAGGATTTTTTGTTTTTAATAATATTCCTGTAACCGAAGAAGGCCGCCCAATTTTTGAACATCGCTTCAAAAATCGTGCAGGTGCAATTGAAAATGAGCCGGGCTATGTCGCTTTCCGCGTCCTGCGTCCGCTGGATTCCGACACTTATGTTGTATTGACTGAGTGGGAATCGCCTGTCTATTTCGAAAAATGGAAAGAATCGCAGGCATTTTCAAAAGCGCATTCAAAACCTGAAGGTGCCCCGCAGTCGAAACCGGTAAATATTTTCTCGGGATCTTCGTATGTCACTACTTATCAAGCAAAACCAGAAGATGAATGATCGACAGGCTCCGCTTACTGCGGGGCAAAGTACATAATTGGAACAGGAGGAAAATTAATTGGTTTTTGTTTATTTTTTAATAGCCGGCATCATCACCGTCTATGCTTCGATTAAATTATCGCAGTATGCAGATGTCATCAGTGAAAAAACAGCAATGGGCGGCATGATGGTCGGTACCTTGCTATTGGCCGGGGCAACTTCCCTGCCGGAAGTTTCAACGAGTTTTTCTGCTGCGGTCATCGGCAACGCCGATATCGCAGTCGGCAACATGATCGGATCCAACCTTTTCAACTTATTCATCCTGGCAGGGTTTGATTTCCTGCTGCGTAAGCGCCGTATTTTGGACCGCGCTTCACGAAACAACATCTATACTGCCCTTTTGGGTATCCTGTTAACCGTATTGGTCATTATGGCGCTTTGGTTGCGAATCGACACACAGATTCTTGGTGTCGGCGTTGATGCCCTGATTATCGCAATCACTTATATTGTCGGTATGGTACTCATCAATAAATTGCCTTCACTCGACCCTGCAGCAGAAGCGGCAGCTGAAGAAGAGGAAGAGCCGGACAACCCGAGTTCGGTCCTTTCACCAAAAGGCGCGATTGTCCGCTTTATCATTGCGGCACTTGTCATTCTCGGTGCCGGAACAGCATTATCAGTCACGGGTGATCAGATTGCCATCATTACCGGCATCGGTTCCAGTTTTATCGGCAGTTTCCTGATTGCAGCCGCAACTTCACTGCCGGAAGCGATTGCTGTATTTGTGGCATTGCGCCTCAATAATGTCAATATGGCTGTCGGCGCGATTCTCGGATCGAATATCTTCAACATGATCATCCTTGCTTTGTCTGACCCTGTTTACAGAGAAGGCAGTTTAATTGCCGCTGCAACACCGGGCGCAACGATGATCATCGCATCCGGGGTTTTCATCATGTCCCTATTGGCGTTGTATTCACTGATCAGAAAAAACAGTGCAACCGTCATGACTTATGCACTGCCATCACTTATCATTGTCATCATCTACTTTGTAGCATCTTATATGAACTTTACGTATTAAGAGAAAAGCGAAAGCGCCCGTTAAGCTCTGAAAGGCATAAGACGATTTGGCGAAGCGGCGTGTTTTCAGCCGCACAGCCAAAGTGGCTTATGACCCGAAGAGCTGGGCCGCTGGAGTCTGGACAAAAAAAGAGAGCGAACTTCGCTCTCTTTTTTTATGTTATTATTTACTGAATAGTACATATTTTCGAGGAGGTATTTTATTGGTGATTGAGAAATTATACGCGGAACTTGATACGGCTTACCCTGAGATGGTGGATATTCGCAGACATTTGCATATGCATCCCGAGGTTTCATTCAATGAAATAAAAACTGCCCATTACATCCGGCATTATTACGAACAATTGGGTATTGAAGTCCGGCATAAAGTCGGAGGAAATGGTGTCATCGCGACCATCCACGGTGCAAAACCTGGAAAAACAATTGCTTTGCGGGCTGATTTTGACGCGTTGCCGATTCAGGATCAGAAGGATGTTCCTTATAAATCCCGGAATCCGGATGTGATGCACGCCTGTGGGCATGACGGCCATACCGCCACACTTCTTGTGCTGGGCAAAATCCTTCACAGCCTGAGAAATGAACTTGAAGGAACTTATGTTTTGATTCATCAGCATGCGGAAGAGCTGGTGCCAGGCGGAGCAAAGGCGATGATCAAAGAAGGCGCACTTGACGGTGTCGATAAGATTTTCGGTACGCATTTATGGTCGATGACTCCTCTTGGGCAAATCGATTATCGCGTCGGCCCAATTATCGCTGCTGCCGACAGCTTCACTTTAAAAATTCAAGGTCGTGGCGGCCACGGCGCCATGCCGCATAACACGAGAGATGCTATCGTTCTCGGCTCTCAAATTGTGATGAATCTTCAGCAATTGGTGTCGCGTCGTGTCGATCCGCTGGAGTCTGCCGTGTTATCTGTCGGTTCTTTTGTGGCTGAAAATCCCTTTAACATCATTGCCGACCAAGCCGTTTTAAAAGGGACAATCCGTACATTCAATGAAGACATCCGAGATCTCATGGAAGAAGAGATGGAGCGCGTCATCAACGGCAATTGCCTGGCAGCGGGCTGTACTTATGAATTCACCTATAACCGGGGCTATCCTCCACTCGTCAACCATGAAGAAGAAACTTTGTTCTTAAAAGAAATTGCTGAACAGGTGCCTGGCGTCAAAACATTGTATAATGCTCCGCCGTTAATGATAGGCGAAGATTTTGCCTATTATCTTGAAAAGGTGCCCGGAACGTTTTTCCTGACCGGCGCCATGCCTGACGGAGAAGTTTATCCACACCACCATCCGAAATTCGATTTCAAGGAAAAAGCAATGCTCATTGCCGCCAAAACACTTGGCAGTGCAGCGATAAATGCTCATAATTAATTCCAAAAATCCCGCTCCCTGAAGAATCAGGAGCGGGATTTTTCATTGCTGTTTCTTATTTTTCGCAAAAGTGGTCGTGGCCAATGAAACTCCCAGGATTATGGCAAAAACGATGCCGGCTGTACCATATGCCTCTTTAAACAACAGGACAGCGGCGGCCAACAGGGATTGGATCAGCTGTAAAATTCCAATAAGTTTCCAAACTGCCTGCCCCCGGGTGAAATCAGATAACGGAAAAAGATTATCCATACGGAAATGCTGAGTCTGGTTTAAGCCTTGCCATAGCTGGATAGCTGTAGCGAAAGCGAGAGCAGCCGCAAAGATTGCCGCGGCAATCGGGAAAGGAATCAACCATGCACCAGCCATCGTCAGCAGCGTCAGCCGCACCCATAGATAAAACAATTCATCAGAGCAGATGAACGTCCGCCACACCAGGTAATAATGGGCATCTTTAGGCTGCGTTCCGATAATTTTATAAACCCAGTTAAGCCAGCGGCGTGGCTTAATCTTTCCTTTAATCTGAGGGACATCAGTGAAATAATTCGCAAACTGGTAAAAGCGAAGCATGCGATTTTCTTCCAACCGAACAAAATGTTCATAAGGAAACGGAAGATCCGCCGACCGGTTTTGCGCCCATTTACCATAACCAATCATTGCCAGCAGGAATACAGCGGCGAGTAAAATCACTTCGTCTACATAAAAATATGTAAAAGCCCCTGTCAAAACAAAACGGACGATTCGATCCAACCAGGATTTATTGCCTGCAAAAGCTTTCCTGATAGAAAATTCTGTCTGTATGTTCCACCATTTGATGATCAGCAGGAGCAAAGGAAAACCGACCAGGTAGGAAGTTTGCAACCCATAGAGGGCGTTGACCATCGGCAAGGATACGATAAATGCGATGATCGGAATGTAGAGCTGCGATAAGAATGACCATCTGAGCGCAGGTTTCAAGAACTCGTCCAGTTTGCTTTCAAGCGGCAAAAAATAGACCATATCCGCTTCTTTCAATAATGTCGATGGCGGACTATAGGCGAGCATTACACCAAAAATCAAAGCCAGCAGCCAAGCCGCCGGAAAATCCTGCGGGACATTCTGCACCCAATCGCTGTAAGCGTAGCCAGCTGCACCAAGAGCAAACAGTAAAACCACGGCAATATGTCCTGTGAAAATATATTTTAAATAATTCTGGACTTCAATGGTGTAGCTATGAAGTCGCTTTGACCAGACATCATGCAGGTTCTTCATTATCATCATCCTCGGTCATCGCGATGTAAAGGTCGTCCAATGTAGCGTCAGGCATGCCGAATTCCATTCGAAGATCGTCCATTGTGCCAATCGCACGCACCCGCCCGTTATGCAACAGGATTATCCGGTCACAGTATTTCTCAGCAGTGGCAAGGATATGGGTGGACATGAGCACCGATGCCCCCTGCCTCTTCTGCTCTTCCATTTGATCCAGCAGCGATTTAATGCCGAGCGGATCCAAGCCGACAAATGGTTCGTCAATAATATAGAGCGCCGGGTTCACGAGAAAAGCGCTCATGATCATCACTTTTTGGCGCATCCCTTTTGAAAAATGGGATGGAAACCATCTCAGCCTCTTTTCCATTCTGAATTCCTTCAATAATTCCGCAGAACGTTTTTCAAATATATCCTGCTCAAGCCCATAAGCCATGGCCGTCAACTCCAAATGTTCCCGCAAAGTCAACTCCTCATATAGGACTGGCGTTTCCGGAATATAGGAAAAAGAAGTTCGATAGGCATCCATATCTTCCTGAAAGCTTTTGCCATTCAATTTAATAGTTCCTGACTTAGCTTGCATGATGCCGATAATATGTTTGATGGTGGTACTTTTGCCGGCGCCGTTCAAGCCGATCAACCCAACAAGCTCCCCTTTGCCGATTGTAAAACTGACATCTTTCAATACCGGTTTCCGGGTATATCCCCCTGTTAACGATTCCACTTCCAAAACAGCCAATTCCAACACCTCTTTCTTACAATAAAATTAGTTGAATTAAATAATCAAATATATAACGCTTCGGCGCTTTGGACAGTGCCAAGACTATGCTCCTGCGCAAGCTCGTCGCAAAGGAGGTGCCATCTTCGTATGGCACACCTTGCCTCCCGCAATAAGCCGAGAAGATTACTCGTCTTACTGCTCCGGTCGGCATTCGCCTGCTCCTGAGCCGCGCCTTTGCTAGGGAAGTGATTTTAGCTGAGAGAGATCAGAGATATGGAGCAAAACAGCGAAGTGTTGGCCGAAGGTAGTTCGGCCGACGCTTTGCGACGAAGCAGCGCAGCGATGCAGGAGCACGTGTTTTGAATTTATTCGATTCGAGCCCCCAGGCAAGCGAAGCTGTTTTGCGGAATATCGGTTACTATAGATTATTAGCTCAACTTGCTATAGCCATTGTATCAAAATCTGCGGGTGATTTCTTTTCCTTAATGTGAAATATGATAGACTGAAGAAAATGGAAAGGGTGTTGTATATGACGAATTGCATTTTCTGCAAAATCATTTCAGGTGAAATTCCAAGCGTTAAAATTTATGAAGATGAACATGTCTTCGCTTTCATGGATATTATGCCTTTGTCGAAAGGGCATACCCTGCTCATCCCGAAAACGCACCGCGAATCAGTCTATGATCTTCAAGAAGATGAAGCAGCGCAGCTTTTCAGCGTTGTACCGAAAATCGCTTCCGCTATCAACGAGACATTCAATCCGGAAGGCTTAAACCTGCTCAATAATAATGGCACAAAAGCCGGACAGAGCGTTTTTCATTTCCACCTGCACTTCATCCCCCGCTACGGCGAATCGGATGGCTTCGGAGCGAAATGGATCACCAAAGAAAAAGAATATACGACAGAGCGGATTCAGGAACTGGCTGAGGAAGTTAAAACTAAATTAGCCTCCAAAGCTTGATTTACTTCCAAAGAACAGATAGAATCAGAAATAAGTTTTTCGCTTGCGGTCATGAGGACACGCCGGGAAGAGCTTAAAATATAGCCTTGAGCTGAGGAGAGATGAGAAATGAATACGAAAAACCTTGTACTTATGGCGCTGCTGGTCAGCGTTGGGGCGGCATTATATGTGGTCATCCCAGGAATTAACGGCGGTATGAAGCCGGACTTTATGCTGACGATGATGTTTGTCGGTATCCTGCTTTTCCCTAATGCAAAATCGACATTTTTACTGGCAGTTACGACGGGGGTTATTTCCGGATTGTTTTCAACATTCCCTGGAGGATTTTTCCCGAATATCATTGATAAATTTATCACGGCTTTCGTCTTTTTGGCGTTTGTCTATGTTTTGAAAAAAGTGGCATCGAAATTGCCGGTCGCCATTGCATTATGTGCAGGCGGCACTGTTCTTTCAGGCTCGATTTTTCTGTCAGCCGCAATTTTCGTAATCGGCGCGGAAATTCCATTTACTCTGCTTTTCACTACAGTTGTATTGCCGGCTACGATTTTTAATGGGATCGCATTTGGCTTGATCTACCCGATTGTGGTCAAATTGGTGAAACGATCCAACTTTGAAACCGCTGTTACCCCGGCGATCTAAAAAAGCTTTTCAGCATATTATTTGCTGAAAAGCTTTTTTTCTTTGAATAGCAATTCAGTTTTATGTTTTAATTAAGTTAAATAGAGGAAAAGACCTTTATAGGACGAAAGGGGCGCATTATTTATGAAAGCATCGAATTTTTTTGTAGGGCTTGCGACAGGGCTCGCTGCCGGAACAGCTGCTACCTTGTTTTCCACGCCAAAATCTGGTGAAGAACTTCGGACTTCTGTCAAAACGGCTTCCACAGACTGGAAGGAAAAGTTGGCAGATGTAAAAGTACAGGTCAATCAATTAAAAGAATCTGTAAATACCTTGAAAATCGAAGCAAAAACAAATGTACCAGAAGCGATGGCGGGATTAAAAAAATCCATGGCCGAATGGCAGGAAGGCACTGCACCAGCCAAAGAACATCTTCAGCTGGAAATAATGGCCATCCAGAATGCAATTGAAGAATTGCAAAAATCCATCAGTAAAGATAAAAAAGATGATGATGAAGACGATAAAAAGTACGTGAAAAACCAAAAAAATGATGATTATTCATCAGAAGATGATAAAAAAGTTTCACAATAAGTCCATTTTCATCCCATAAGAGATAAAAAACTGCCATTTGGCAGTTTTTTTAATAAGTTTTTTTACTATTCGGACTTTTAATCACTTTACTTTATTGCTATAATTAAGAAAATCTCAAATTATGGGAAGAAGGTGCTTTTGTGGAGGAACGTGAATACACGATGAAAGAAGCGATGATGTTTAGCCAGCGAATCGGACAATTATCTAAAGCCTTATGGAAAGCGGTCGAAAAAGATTGGCAGTTGTGGATCAAACCTTATGATTTGAATATCAATGAACATCACATTCTGTGGATTGCTTATCATTTGAAAGGCGCATCCATTTCAGATGTGGCGAAGTTCGGGGTCATGCATGTTTCCACAGCCTTCAACTTTTCCAAAAAGCTCGAAGAACGTGAACTTTTATCGTTTTCCAAGCGGGATACTGACAAGCGCAACACGTATATCGAACTTTCGGAAAAAGGCCAGAACTTGATGCAGGAAATGATTGAACGGTATAACGAAACACCTCATTCTATCATAGACGGCTCTTTAAAACTGCGTGAGCTTTATGGTAAATTCCCAGAATTCCTGGATGTCATGGCCGTTATTCGGAGCATATACGGGGATGACTTTATGGAAATTTTCGAGGCTTCCTTCAAAAATATCGAATCCAAATTCGATGAAGAGAACCATATCGTTGAGACTGCCAAAAAGAATGAAAACGTTGTCTGAAATATTGTTATAAATAGGGTTGCATTTCTCTAACAATCATTGTATTGTATGTATCGACTCAACAGAGAATACCGTCATGTGGGGGATACTACAATGCATTGCTGGAAAACGATAAATGTAAAAAAAGAATATGGCTCCAATCGTCTTTTCACGTTAGCAGTAATTGCCGGAATGGGTGTTTTTACGACGTTTTATGTTTTCTTGACATTCATTTATACAGCGCCTCTTTCCGACCGCCATTTTTTGTATTTCATATTGGCGATAGTGGCAGTTTATCCGCTCCATAAAATATTCCATTTCATCCCACTGATGGGCAGCCGGAAATGCCTCAAGTTTATTCTGCGGAAACAATTGGGCATGATTCCGGGAATGACACTGCACATCAAAGAACCGGTGGCCAAGACTAAATTTCTTCTTGCATTGCTTTCGCCTTTTATTTTGATGAATTCCGTGATCCTATTGCTGAGTGCCCTCTTCCCTGCCTATATCCATTATTTCGCCATTTTGCTGGCATATCATTGCAGCCTCTGCCTTACGGATTTGATTTATATCCGCCACATCCTTCGCACGCCGAAGCATGCGCTGATAGAAGAAACAGATACCGGTTTTGAAATACTGGTTCCTGAGGCAATCAGTTAATCCTGTATTTTCCTGCCGGATTTGTTATACTTGAACCTGAGGCAGAGGGGAGGAAATCCATGATTATCGCATTAGTTGTTATGTTCTCAGTGTTTTACCTATTCCAAATCAATCGAATGACTTTGGCATTGGTGACATCACGGGAAATTCCAGAAGAAAATCACGAAAAAATATTCCGCACCATTAATATATTGATTACGATTCTATTAGTATCACTTTATGTAGGCGTAGAATTTACCCCATAAGTCTGCTTGCCTTTTGGCAGGCAGCTTTTTTTTCTGTATTTTATTATTTAATATATGCTGATTAAATAAACCTACAATAGTCGATATTCCGCAAAACAGCTTCGAAGACATTAGCCGAAGCATGCGAGGCTAAGTCTTTGCGACGAAGCAGCGCAGCGATGCAGGAGCACCTTAACGGACACGCACTTCGTCGAAACGACGTTGGAAAGCCAACGCCGTTTCTGCTCCCCTGGGCGTCTTCGCTGTTTTGCTCCATATCTTAGAAACTCTCTTCACCAAAGTTAATCACCCAGCGCCGGCGCGGTACAGGAGCAGGCGAATGCCGACGGAGCAAAAGACGAGTGGTTTTCTCGGCTTATTGCGGGAGCTAAGGTGCGCCAAACGAAGATGGCGCCTCCTTTGCGACTAGCATTGCGCAGGAGCATTGCGCAGGAGCATAATCTTTGCACTGTCCAAAGCGCCGAAGCGATATTTGACTTACAACCTTTAATTCACCATCAGAAGAAACTTTTTTAATTTTTAAACGTTTATGGTATAGTAACTACGGCAACCAGAATGTAAGATAGGAGCGGAAACTATGAAAAAATCAGTATTAACATTTACATTAGCGGCATCTGTACTGGCATTGGCAGCTTGCAGCGATGACAATGCAGACAGCACTGTAATTGTATCTTCGGATGTTGGGGATATTACAAAAGAGGATTTATATGAAGAAATGAAAACTTCAATCGGCGGACAGGCGATCCAGATCCTGATGATCGAAAAGGTCCTTTCTGAAGAATACGAAGTAACTGAAGAAGAAGTCCAAGCAGAAATTGAAAGTTCAAAAGAAGATCTTGGCGAAAACTATGAACAATTCCTCACGCAAAATAATCAGACAGAAGAAAGCTACGAAAAAGTAGTCCGTTTGAATTTATTGCAGGAAAAAGCTTTGTCGGATGGTGTCGAAGTGACTGACGAAGAGATCCAGGCTGAATATGAACGCCAAACTACAGAAATTAACGCAAGTCATATATTGGTTGCCGATGCAGAAACTGCGGCAACAGTTAAAGAAGAACTGGATAACGGTGCTGATTTCGCTGAAATGGCACAAGAGTATTCCACAGATGGATCTGCTTCTGAAGGCGGAGATCTTGGCTGGTTCGGACTCGGTGCGATGGTACCTGAATTTGAAGAAGCTGCCTTTAATTTAGAGGCGGATGAAATCAGCGAACCGGTTCAATCACAATTCGGCTTCCACATCATTAAAGTGTCGGACAAACGTGAAATTGAAGACGCTGAGCCTCTTGAAGGCCAGGAAGAAGATATCCGCAGTGACCTGGTTACGCAAAATGCCGATCCGGCTACGTTGCTTCCGAAAATTGCAGCATTGATGGAAGAAGCAAATGTTGAGATCGAGGATGAAGAATTAGAAGGCGCTCTTGATGAAATCATGAACGCAAGCGCTCCTGCTAAAGAGTAAAAGTAAATAAATTAACACACAAACCCCCATTTCCTTTGAAATGGGGGTTTGTGCGTTAAATTTTTGGATTGTAGAAAGAACGGTTTTCCAATGGGAAAAGCCTTTCGGAAAATTCGCCGGGCTTTGTTTTTTCAAGTGCCCGGTCGAGCATCATCATTTTGGCGTCGATGTTATCAATATAATGAAGCATTTCCGCTTCTTTGATCATTGGCCGTTTCGGGCTTCCCCATTCTTCCTTGCCGTGATGCGACAGCACCATGTGCTGAAGAAGCATCACTTCTTCTCCTTCGATTTCGAGTTCATCAGCTGTTTTCGAAATTTCGTTCACCATGATTGAGATATGCCCCAATAGGTTGCCCTCCACTGTATAAGTGGTTGCAATCGGTCCGGATAGTTCGAACACTTTCCCAATATCATGCAGAATGATTCCTGCATACAGCAAATCTTTGTTCAGTGACGGGTAGATGCCCAGCAAAGCTTTACCCAATCGCAGCATCGACACGACATGATCCGCAAGACCGGATACATAATCATGATGATTGCGCGTCGCTGCCGGGAATGTAAGGACGCTTTGCTGATGTTTTTTCAGAATATGGCGTGTAATCCGCTGGATTTGTGGATTCTCCATCTCGAACAGATATTGCATGATTTCTTCAAATAATTCTTCTGTACTTTTATCAGAAGCCGGCAGCAAATCACCGATCGACTGGTTTTCTTCCGGTTTTGCAGGTCGTATGCTTTTGATGCGCAATTGATTTTTTCCGCGGTAATTATGGATTTCCCCACCTACGCGGACAATGGTTTCCGCTGCAAACAATTTTTCATGTTCATCTTTTGTGTCCCATAACTTCGCTTCGATGTCCCCGCTTTTATCCTGCAGAACCAATGACATGAAAGGATTTCCGGTAGTAGTGACTCCTTTGACCGATTGTTTGATCAGCAGAAATTCATCTATTGTTTCTCCAACCGCGCGTTGGGTGATTCCTTTTTTCATAAATACACACTCCTTCCAGTGTTGGCCACGTCGATCACTTGTGCTGAAGACCATGCCTCGCACATTTCTTCGTGGCAAGTGAAATAAATGAACTGATGATCCTTTTGCAGCTCTTTTATCAAGTTTATCACTTGCTGCAGCCGCAGGCGATCAAAATGGACAAATGGATCATCCATGATGATCGGGTATGGATGGCTCTTCTGCATCGACACCGCCAGACTGAGACGCAGTGCCAAATATGCCTGCTCTTTTGTCGCCTGGCTCAGTTCGGCGATATGGAATCGCATTCCGTCGGTTCTGATTGCCTCAAAATGGCCATCCGGATGAATTTCCATCTCAGAGTATGTTCCACCGGTCAAGCGCTGGAAGAATTCACAGGCTTTCGTAAGAACAGCAGGCAGTGATTTCTCCTTCAAATCAGCCATTGTGCTTCGAATCGCTTCAATTATCGCTTTATTGATCGACCAACGCTGAGCCAGTTCATTGAATTCCGCCTTTTTCACTTCAAAATTCTGAAGTTTGCTTTCATATGCTTCGTCGGTCAGCAAATGAGTTACGCGCTGCTGCAGCTCCGCCCTTTCATTGACAAGCACATTGCGCTTCTTTTTCAATTGTGAGAGTTCGTTCTCCAAATCCAATATGCGCTTTTCAACAGAATAATCCGGCTCTGCCGCTGCCTCTCGATCAGCACCGATCGCTGACAATTGGCTGGAAATAAGCTCCATTTCCTGTTGCAGTTCCTTTTTGCGGAGCCAATCAAGATGGCATTGATAGAACTCTTCAACATTTTCGGTGCTACTTTCCTCCAGTAATTTCTGCTTTTCGGCTTCCATTTCTTTCAGAATAATGGATTGCTGCTGCTTGTCATCAGTTAAGGTTTGTCTTTTTTCGGCTATTTTTCTATTTCCCTCTTTAAGTTCATCCAATTTTTTCCCGGTTAATCGCAAATTTGTAAATAGATCTGCCGATTGTACATATTGACCGGTTACAGCTGCCGTTTTTTCAAGCCATCCGGTTTCTTCCTCCTGCGCCTGTTTCAGGGACTCTCCGTTTCGCTTCAGTTTGGCTTGGATTTCCTGCACTTTCCGGATCGTCTTGAATAACTCAATGACTGTAGACTTGCTCGCGGAAGTTGAGATGCCCATTTGTTGGAGATAAGCGTCCAACTCTTTTTTCGCAGGTTTTTCATTCACTTCAGTTTTCAGCTCTTCGATTTTTTTGTCGGTTCTGGAGATTATGCGGAGCGTATCCTCAATTTTACGGTTATGCTCAGCCACTTTATGCATAAGCGTCTCCATTTCTGTTTCCCGTCCGGCATACCGCTTGATGACATCGTCCACCTCTTCAGATGAACCTGGTTTTCTGCGGGCTTTCAACAGCATCCAGACCCCTGCTGACGCCGCGGCAGAAGCCAGAATGCCAATCAACATGTCTTCACGCACAACGCCTGCGAGCACGCCTGCAGCGCCAATTGCTATAAGAATATAGGACAGGAGCTGATTTCCAGTCTCATTGCCCATTCGCTGCAACGCTTTGGCTTCAGCGAGCTTGACCGATACTTCAGGCCATTTGGCCGCAATGTCCAGTTGCTCTTCCGTAGGGGCTGCGCTTTCAAGATAGGACATCTCCTTTTCAGCTTCAATCAGCTTCTTCTGTTCATCCTGCAGCTCGCGGTCACGGAAGCGCCCGTTTTCTTCTTCTTTATTTGCTGACTCCGCCAAGTTTAAAAGCTTTTCTTCATTGACCAATGAGACGTCAAACTCCAGTGCCTCGCTAATGTCCATGCCGATCAGCCCAAGATGACGAACTAGGTCTTCCTCCAACTCTTCCGTCTCATTTTGCAGATTTTGATAATTGGATTGGAACCGGTGCCATTCTGTTTCTTTTTCGAGCAATTCCTGTATTCCGTTTCCCGAATCGTCAATTGCTTTAATGTCAGGCAGAGCAGTCAACTCATTTTCCAAATGTTTCGTTCTGGCGGCACCCTCTGATATCCGTTCCATCAACTTGTCCATTCTGCGGCTGCCGTCAGCAGGAAAAGAATCAACGGCAATCCCTCTCAGCTGCTCTTCCAACCTCTTTCTCTTTTGAACCAATGGCGCGGCCTGTTGCAGCTTTGCTGCTCCCTTCAATGCTTTGGAAATATTTTCTTCCCGGTCAGCCAGTTCGTCAATCTGACTCTTCACTTCATCAAGTTGTGCAAGAAAAGGGCCATACATATCCGCCTCTTCCCTGAACTCCTTTAATTCTTTTTCGTCATTCCTCAGTTCTTCAATCAGCCCATTCAGTTGCGGATTGCGTCCCCCTTTTTTAAAAAGGCTCCCCATATCCTTTTCAAGTTCTGCCTCCAGCTGGGTTATCGCATCGACGCCGGTGGTTCCCGAAGCGAGCAGGGTGCGGCTCAACTGCTCTTCAGTCATCCTATCGAGTCCCTGTAATTCATGGATGGAAAATGAAAAAATAGCCTCAAATGAAGCACGGTCATAATCACGCAGAATTTTTTTCAAATCCATTTCCGCCCCTCGCTTACCGTCTTCGAAATAGACAGTAACATCACCAGCGGCTTTTCCTTTTATCCGTTCAATGACCAACTGCCCGTACTGTTCATCCACCAGTTGAAGCTGGCCGCCGTATTTCCCTCCGCCTTTTGGTTCGTAACGGCTTCCTGAATGATTCCGTGAAGGGAAGCCAAAAAGGATTTGAATGATGAATTGCTGGATGGTCGTCTTCCCGGCTTCATTATTGCCATAGAAAACCGCTAATTCTTCATTGAGGTCAATAGCGAGATTTTCATGCTTGCCGAAACCGTAAATAGTCAATTTCTCAATTCTCATCCGGCTATTCCCCCGCTCTCATGGCTTTATGGATTTTCGGGATTGCTGCTGCAGCAATTTCTTCTATCGAATCGTTTGTAAGAGGTTCCAGATACCTGCTTGCTTTCGGATGCTGATAAAGATCTTTCAGCGCCCTTTTCCATTCGGTTTGATTCCATTCCGAAATTTCAGTGGAGATTTTTTCTCCAATCGCTGATACGCGTGTTTCGCTGTAAGCATCTTCCATGACTATGCCGCTGATCCAGGCTTCCGCCGTACTCGAATCAATCGCCTCCTGGATTGCTTCCAATAACGCAGCTTCGGAAACATCTTCCAAAAGTTGGGATGATTGTTCATCGAGGTCATTTAAATGAAGAACAGCAATGACAGCATCGTTTTCAGTCGTGTAATTTGCCGCTGCCTCCACACTGGCGTCGATCAATTCATTCATGTGGATAATGCCTTTGCAGGAAACGTAAAGGGAATCAAAGCATACGGCTGAGCTGCGAATAAACTCCATGTGTGTCTCCGAATTTTCCAAACGCACATCGTAAAATCCTTTTGCCCCCGATTCTTTCCGGTGCCTGCCCTGTATATTTCCAGGGTAGACGATGCAGGGGTCGTGATGGAGGATCTGCCGCAGATGAATATGGCCGAGCGCCCAATAATGATAATTCTTGCTGAGCAATTGTTCCTTTTTAAAAGGCGCATAAACGGCATGGCTGGAATCACCGTCCATGCTGCCGTGCAGCATTCCGATATGATAGGCAGATGCGTCTTCCGCAGAAGGAAATTCAGTAATTCTCGCCTCTTTTATATGGCGTTCACCGTAACTGAAACCTGTCACTGTAACCGTTTTGTCGGAAACTGGAAAGCTGTGGCTCGTTACTTTGTCATCAAAGATATGGACGTTGTCCGGCAATTCAAAACGCGTCCAGGAACCTCCGAGATGATCGTGATTGCCGTGGCTGATAATTACTGGAATACCGGCCAGGTTAAGACGCTCCATTCCCTGCTGGAATTTATATTGAGCGCGAAGCGTCCGATCTTCCCCGTCATATATATCTCCAGCGATCAATATAAAATCCGGTTCCTCCCGGACTGCATAGTCAATCAATGTGTCAAACGCCTGGTAAATGGTGTCGGCAAACTTTTTCCGCTGTGCGGCTGCCAGTCCGGATATGCCGGTAAACGGGCTTCCCAAATGTAAATCTGCTGTATGTATGAAACGTATCGGCGCCATTCTTCAACCTCTTCTCTGAAAGCGAATATTTGTTCTAATTTTACCATGCCCACCCCATAAAAAAAACTGTTTGCGAAAATCTCTCCGCAAACAGTCTTGTGATTTAACGAGTACGCAGTCGTTTATTTTTTATTGCCCAAATGGATTGCTTTACCGATATCCTTCAAAGATTGGGAAGAGCCGTACATCAGCACGCCGCCGCGGTAAACTCGGGCCCCGAACCAGCCGAGTACGCCGATTGTCGCGAGCATGATAGCAATTGATAATAGCGGCTCCCAAAGAGGAATGTCGAGCATACCGACGCGCAGGAACATGACCAGCGGCGCAAAGAATGGGATATAAGATGAAATGGTCACATAGCTCGCTTCCGGCATGCCGATTCCCGAAAATGCGATGAACGATGAAATGATGATCAGAAACATCATCGGCAGCATCAATTGCTGCACATCTTCCGTGCGGCTCACCAATGAGCCTAGCAATGCCGCGAGAACGGCATAAAGGAAATAGCCCAGCAGGAAGAAAAGTATGGCGACCAGGAATGTGCTGACTTTAATCTCCGAGAATCCCATGACGCTGAAAAATCCTTCCGCCATATTTGAACCGGATGTTTGAAATGCAAAATACCCGGCAATCCCGAAAATCATCATCTGTACGATTCCGAGTGTGCCGATCCCCGCAATTTTCGCAAACATATGCTTGACTGGGGATACACTCGAAATCAAGATTTCCATTACGCGGGAAGATTTTTCATTGGCCACTTCCATCGCGATCATATTCGGATAATAAATTACCGCCACATAAATGAGCAGAATGAGAACGTAGACGAGCCCCCTGGCCTGGCTCAGCTCTTCTTCTGTTTTGGAAGTAGCCGAAACGGCTTGCCGTTCAAAATCAGCCGGCATGAATAACTCTTCAACTTCAGCTCCGCTAAGTCCCAACTGTTCAGCCGTCATGGACGTCTGAATCGCCCGGACAGCGTTTTCCACAGCAGAGCCTGCTCCCATTTCATTGGCTGATTCTGAGACATAGCGTGCAGACAGCCTGTCACCTTCTTCCAGCACCAGATAGGACTCGATTGTGCCTTCCGTTATGCCCTGTTGCAGTTCTTCTTCTGACATGTCGGTGGGCATTGCCTGAATTTCACTGTCACTCTGTGCGAGCTGCGCCTGCAATTGCGGCACCAGTTCACCACTGTCTTCGATGACATGAAGAACTTGCCCTTCCTCGTCGCCGTCAAATGATTCAATGATCCCCGGCAGGTTTGCCAGCAGGAAAAATGCCGCTGCAACGATCACCGTAGTGATGATGAACGATTTCGTCCGCGCTTTTGTCATGAATGCCTGTTTGAATATAATCCAGAAACTATGCATATGCTTTACCCACCTTTGCGATGAAGATTTCTTCCAATGAAGGTTCTTCAATAGAAAAGTGGCGCAGCTGACCCAATTTCATGGCTTCTATTAGAATCTGCTGAGCTGTCGATTCGTCGGCAATCTGGAGTACTGCCCCGTCGATCGTCTCCCTGTATTTTTCAACACCGTACAGCTGGCTCAGGCTGTTTAGATCCTGATCCATTTTCAAGCGCACATTCTGTTTGCCGAAATTCCGTTTCACTTCACGGATAGAGCCCCCGACCACCACTTTTCCTCGATCAAGAATGCTCATATCATCACATAATTCTTCCACATGGTCCATGCGGTGACTGGAAAAAACGATCGTTGCGCCTTGTTTCTGCACGTCCAAAATCGCGCTTTTCAGCATTCCTACATTGACCGGGTCAAGCCCTGAAAAGGGTTCATCCAAAATAATCAACGATGGTTTGTGGACAAGAGAAGCGATTAATTGGATTTTCTGCTGGTTCCCTTTGGATAACTCTTCAACCTTTTTGCCGGCGTAATGCGGCACCTCGAAACGCTCAAGCCAGGCAGCGGTTTCCCTTTTGGCATCGTCTTTTGACATCTTCCGAAGCTGTGCCAGGTATATCAATTGGTCTTCCACTTTCATCTTCGGATATAAGCCGCGCTCTTCCGGCAAATAGCCGATGATCGGGCTTGTCTGATAGTTGATCGGTTGGCCGTTCCAACTGACCTTACCGTGCGTTGGATCGAGCAATCCCAGAATCATCCGGAATGTCGTCGTTTTACCGGCTCCGTTGGCTCCCAGAAATCCGTGCATTTGCCCTTCTTCGACTCTCAAGGACAAATCATCGACTGCAATAAAGTCTCCGAATTTTTTTGTGGCGTTTTCTACGGATAATGCCATTTGAAGTCCTCCTTTATATATGTATAGTTGTAATACGACCGCTGCCCTGAAATGTTTCAAACAATTGCAGGACATTTGGAATAAAACCCTTTATACTGAAACTGAATAGTCATTCAGAAAGGATTGATGCATAATGAGAACTTATAAACTAACGGCATTTGAACAGACAGGCAAAATGATAGCTGACGAAACATTCACTGCTGAAAACGATGACCAGGCAAAAGAAAAAGGCCAGGAAATCCTGAAGGAAAAAGGTTTGGAAGACCAGACGCACCGCCTGGCTTCTCCAGCTGGAAAACTTTTGCTTTTCCATTCATAACCAATAAAAAGTGTCCCGGACCATTTTGGCCGGGACACTTTTTTCATTCATTTATCGTCCAGTAAACTCCGGTTTACGCTTTCCAACAAAAGCCTGGATGCCTTCCAGATGGTCTGTGGTTTTGCGCATCGCTGATTGAGCTGCTGCTTCCATTTCGAGCACTTTATCCAGCTCGTCCAGCTTCAGCGTATGAAGAATATTTTTCGATGCCAACCGCGACAGCACCGGCGAAGCCAATGCTTCATTGGCGTATGCATCAGCCTGCTCCATGGCACGGCCTTCCGCTGTCACTTCTTCGATCAGCCCTTTCGCCAGAGCGTCATGGGCTTTCAAGGTTTGGCCCGCCCAAATGATTTCTTTGGCTTTCGGCACACCGACACGTTCTTTCATGAAGAAATGGCCGCCGCCATCCGGTACCAGGCCGATGCCGATGAAGTTCATCGCCAGCTTACTGTTTTCCTCGGCAATGACGTGATCACAGGCCAATGCCATACTGAAACCGAGGCCCGCCGATGCACCGTGGATAACCGCAACCGTGATTTGGGGAAGCGTATAAAGGGCTTTCGCCAAACGGCTTACATCTTTCATGACCAGCTCTATATCCATCGGATTGTTCGGATCCATCATTTCTTTGATGTCGCCTCCGGCAGAAAATGCGCGGCCTTCGCCGTATATTTTCACCACATGAAGAGAATGCTCGTTGTGCAGCGACTCGAAGCAATCCGCCAACTCCTTCATCATCTTCGCGTTCATGGCGTTCATAGAATTTGGACGGTTTAATACGACATGGCCAATACGGCCCTGTTTTTCAAACTGAATTGTTTCGTACATAGAAAAAAGACACCCTTTCGTAAAAATGAATTGTCATTCATCTTTACTTATTCGGTGTCTTTTTCCAAATCCCTCTATTTTAGACAAAGGAAATTAAGTTTTCATGTCCAGACTCCAGCGGCCCAGCTCTTCGGGTCATAAGCCGACTCAGCTGTCCAGCAAAGAGCGCTGCTTCGCTGATCCGTCTTATGCCTTTCAGAGCTAAACGGGCGCCGTCGCTTTTCTGATTACATGCTTTCGTATAATGATTGAACCGGCTTAATCAAAACGCGGTTAACTTCTTCGATCATTTGGCTAAGGCCCATTTCAGCTTCAAGCATCGCCAAAATTTTCTCGTTTTGCTGAGCTGCCTGAGCAGTTGTTTGAGCACCCATCATTTCTTCTTCAGAAATTTCTTCACCTTGCTGCTGTTTTTGCTGAAGCGTGATTTGCAGGTCGCGGAAACTCTTGAACAATTCATTCGCTTCGTCGTCTGCTTTTACTTCGTCTACTGCTGCCTCAAGTTTTTGGAATTCCTCTGTCGAACGGAATGTACCTTCCAATTTGTTGATGTCGTCATAAATGTTTACTGCCATTTTAAAATCTCCTCTA
The DNA here is from genome assembly GCF_042675885.1 of Metaplanococcus flavidus. Lineage (NCBI taxonomy): Bacteria > Bacillati > Bacillota > Bacilli > Caryophanales > Caryophanaceae > Metaplanococcus > Metaplanococcus flavidus. The sequence goes on from NZ_JBHTKI010000001.1 coordinate 36,185, forward strand.
CAATATATTTAGCACTGTGACCAACACTCCCTGGAGAATACCAACAGCTCCCCCGATGAATGCGCCCAGCACTGTGATCATTTTGAATTCTCTCCGTGAAATCCCCAGAACCAATTCTTCCAGGCGGCTCAGCGGCAGAGAATCCACTTGCTCTTTCACCATACCTTCGATGTTGATCTTGTGTACGGTCTCTTCCAATTTTTGCTCTCCTTGCTCGAAAATGAAATCGGTGACAAGTGGAGTAAAGTTTTTACTTGTCCATTCTAACCCTCCGGGCCAGGACTGTGCAAGTGTCCCGTTCAAACGGCCTTCGATATTGGCTGTTTCGCGGACATATTGCTTCACCGCTTCAAGAGCCGGATCAAAGTCAAATTCGCTGAGCAGTGCATCAGCGCGGCGATCCTGCAATTTATCCCATTCCGCATAAGCGATTGAAACCAATAACTCAAAAGTTTTGGGGGAATTCAGGAACTTGATGATTTCTGGCTGAATCCGGTCAACGAGTGGCCGGGATTCCCCGAGCAGCGAATGCAGCATATTGCCGAATCGGCCGCGTGAAGCCAAAAATTCATCGAGCAGAGTCTTGATGGCACGGCGGCCTTCCATCGATTCAAAATAATCAGAGCCCCTGTCAATGGCATATTTCACCGATTGAATCATTTTTACTTCGGCTTCATCTTTCCAGGAGTCCGGCATCAGTTCCCGGACCGTCTTGCCCTCAATATAAGAAAGGAGTGAATCATATTGCCGTTCTACCAGCCTGTCGACTTTACGTTCTATTTTTATTTCCACATTCTTCTGGCCGGCAGCATCGAGCCAATCCTTGAAAGTTTTTGGTGATTCAAAGATATGCTTGGCCAATTGACGCTGGATCCATTTCTCTGTTTTCACACGCATTTCTTCATTGAAGAAACGCTTTTTGAATGTTGCCGGTGTCAGTAGGTGTTCCACTACTGTTTTGCCGAGTTGCGTAGAAAGCTCATCCCGCCGTTTCGGAATCAATCCCGGGGTGAACGGGACGCGGAAATTGCCGATATATTTGGGTTCATAAGGCCAAAAAAGCATTTTAATGGCAATGTGATTGGTAACGCCACCAATCAGTGCCCCGATGAATGCCATAAAGATCAATGTTAGAATAATATTCAATTTCGTCACTCATTTCTTTTTACTTCTTTGTCAATCGAGTTTCTTGCCTTTATAATGGAAGCACAAGGCAAAGGAGGATCTGTATGCTGCAGCATTTTAAATTTACACCGATGTTTGAAAACCGCCAGCTTCCCGGCTGGAATATCTCTTTCTTTTACCGGAATGAGCGCATCACCGGCGAATACCATCCAGACGGCACAATCACCTGGGGGAATAAACAGCCCGAAGATGAAGAGGCTGTTAAAGTGATGATTCACGAGCTGATGCTCTATCATGTATACGATTAAAGCGCTGGCGCAGCCGGCACCGCGACGTCCTGTCGCGCCGGCTGCATGACCCACATCCTGTGGGCCTAAGTCCAGCGCTTTTTCTTATCGGTTTCTCCATTATAAAGTAAAGACTTGTGAATTTAATAGTAATAGCATTTCGTATTATAGCTGGAACCGATATTCCGCAAAACAGCTTCGCTTGCCTGGGGGCTCGAATCGAATAAATTCAAAACACGTGCTCCTGCATCGCTGCGCTGCTTCGTCGCAAAGCGTCGGCCGAACTACCTTCGGCCAACACTTCGCTGTTTTGCTCCATATCTTGGAGACTGGCTCAGCAAAAGTCACTCTCTAAGCGCCGGCGCGGCTCAGGGACGGGGCGAAGCAATAAGACGAGTGCTCTTCTCGGCTTATTGCGGGAGCTAAGGTGCGCCACGAACTTCCGGCGCCTCCTTTGCGACGAGCAGTGCGCAGGAGCATAATCTTTGCCCTGTCCAAAGCGCCGAAGCGTTATGAAAAGAAAATTTATTTTCTTATATTACTTTTTTTAATATCGGAATAAAAAAGGGAACGCCCCCTTACCCGATGTGCTGGGCAGAGGACATTCCTGATTGGATCTGATACATCTGATAGTAGGTGCCTCCGAGTTTCATCAGTTCATCGTGCGAACCGGCTTCGGCAACTTCACCGCGGTCAAGCACCAGGATGCGGTCGGCGTTTTTAATAGTTGATAACCTGTGGGCAATGATGAAAGTCGTTCTTCCTTTTTTCAATACTTCCATCGCATGCTGAATGATTTCTTCTGTTTCAGTATCGATATTCGAAGTGGCTTCGTCCAGTATGAGTATCGCCGGATCAAAAGCCAATGCCCGAGCGAACGATACCAATTGCCGCTGGCCCGAAGACAGGGTACTGCCTTTTTCGACTACGGCTTCATCAATGCCATTCGGCAGGTGCTTCAGCACACGTTCGCCGCCCACCTCTTCCAGTGCTCTGATGGCGCGTTCACGGCTGATGCGTTCATCATCCAAAGTGATATTCGATTCAATCGTGCCGGAGAATAAATAAGGATCCTGCAATACAATTCCCATATGCTCACGGACCGACTGCCTCGACATATCATTGATATTTTTGCCGTCGATCGTAATGCTTCCTTTCGAAACATCATAAAATCGGAACAGCAGATTCATGATTGAACTTTTCCCTGAACCGGTGTGTCCGACCAGAGCCACTGTTTCCCCTTGTGTCGCCTCGAAATTTAGATCTTTCAAGACATATTCTTCTTCTTTATAAGCGAACCAGACATCCTCAAAACGAACATTGCCCCGGTATCTCGCAATTTTTTCATCACTGACATTTTCTCCACTGCGATCGAGAAGGCGGAACACCCGTTCGGCAGCCACCAGCGCCTGTTCCAGTTTTGCAAACTGGTTGACAATGCCGCTGATCGGATTGAAAAGCCGGATGATGTAATCGACGAATGCATAAAGCACACCTACGGTCACAACCGAATTACCGGTCATCGAGGCTCCGCCGAAATACCAGATGAAAGCGATGAAAACCAGTGAACGCAAGATTCCTACCATATTATGGGAAGCTGCAGCTTCTAAAATCAGCAGCTTCTGCTGAAATTTGAAATGCACATTGTTCATTGTTTCAAATTCTTCTTTCATCTGTTTCTCGCGGCGGAACGCCTGGATGATCGTCATGCCTTGAATCGATTCGTTGATCATCGCGTTCATGTCACTGACTTTTTCACGCACGACATGATTGTATTTCGCCGCATATTTCCGGTAGACAAGCATCCAGATATACAGCAGCGGCACAATTACAAATGTGATTAACGCCATGCGCCAGTCGAGGTAAAATAATGCGGCGTAGATTCCGGCCATATACATGAAGCTTGTCGCAAATTGCGACAGCACAGTAACAAACAGTTCACGGATCGCTTCCGTATCATTAGTGATTCTTGCAACAACTTTACCCGCCGGCAGATTATCGAAATAGCGGATAGGCAGTCTCTGCACGTGTTCGAATACATCATTGCGCATTTTCCGGATAATCCTGTTTGCGCCTTTTTGCAACAGGATATATTGCAGGTAGCGGAATATTGCAGTGACGATGCCGAGCACAAAGAACAGCGCCAGCAGGTAGGCGATCGGTTCAAAATCGATTGCTTCTCCGGAAGCCGGTATATGATTATCGATTATTTCTTTTGCGATGAGCGGCGTCGCCAGATCGGCTGCCACCGCAATAGCAAGAAAGACAAGCCCGACAATCAACACACTTTTAAAATTTAATGCATAATTTAATAATCGTTTTCCTGTAGTCATTCTTACACCTCCTCAATCTGCTGGCGGAGGAATTGTTCGTTATACCATCCATTTTTCTTCAGCAAATCGTCATGTGTTCCTTCTTCGATGACGACTCCGTCATCCAATACGACAATCCAATCCGCATGCTGCACGGCTGACAGGCGGTGGGTCGTGATAATTGTCGTTTTACCGGAACGTTCGGCCTGGATATTTTCGATGATCCGCGCTTCGGTTTTGGCATCAACTGCAGACAGCGAATCATCAAGAATCAGAATCTCAGGGTTTTTAATCAACGCTCTCGCTATCGAGATGCGCTGTTTCTGGCCGCCTGATAATGCGACCCCTTTTTCGCCAACCAGCGTATCGAGACCGCCCGGCAGCATTTCCAAATCTTTTGTAAAATGAGAAAGGCGAATCGCCTCTGCAATATCTTCTTCCGTCGCATCAGATTTTCCGAACAGGATATTGGCGCGGATTGTCCGAGAAAACAACACGTGATCCTGTGGCACATAGCCGATCCAGCCACGCAGCTGATCTTTCGTCAAATCTGAAAGCTCAATGCCATTCAACATGATGGATCCCTGGCCAGCCGGGTATTCTCTCATCAATTGCTTGACGAAAGTCGTTTTGCCGCTGCCGGTTTTACCGACAATCCCCAGCGTCTGTCCGCTGTTCATCGATAAATTGATGCCCTGCAGATTTATCGTACTTGAAGTCGGATAGGTGAAACTGAAATCGCGGAAGCCGATGTTTTCCGGTTTATCAGCAAAAACAGGTTTTTCGGGATCCACAACATCTTCCTTATAATCCAGGGTTTCATTGACGCGGTCCAATGAAGCGTTGCCGCGCTGAAGGATATTGATCAACTCACCGATCGCAAACATCGGCCAGACGATCATACCGAGATATACATTGAACGCCACGAGATCACCGAGCGTCATGACACCATCTGCCACCAAAAGGGCACCGTAGCCGAGACCGATCATATAACTGATCGCGGTCAGAATTTTGGTCACCGGCGCAAACAAGGCATCAATCCGTTCGACCGCCATATTCTTTTCATAAACATCATCGGTCATTTCGGCGAATTGCTGTTCTGAAGCCCGCTCCTGAACGTAAGCACGCACCACGCGGACACCGCCAACCGATTCCAGAACACTGTCGTTCATATCACCGAATGCATCCTGTGCAAGCGTATAGCGGTCATGAATTTTGCGTCCAAGTATCTGGACAATAATCGCCAGGATCGGCAACGGAATCAACGCCAATAGAGTCAATTCCCATGACACCAGGAATCCCATCGCAATAATGATCGTCCCCATATATAAAGTCGAATCGACAAGCGTCAATATGCCAAATCCCGCAGTTTCCGAGATTGCCCGCAAGTCATTTGTAGACCGCGCCATCAGATCACCGGTGCGGTTCTTCTCAAAAAATGTCGGAGTCATTTTCAGGAAATGGCCCATGAGGCTTGATCGAAGCTGCCGCTCGATAACGTAAGCCCCACCGAACAATTGATACTGCCAAACAAAATTAATGAGATAAGCCAGTATCATGGCGACCGCCAAGACGATAATATATTGCCACAGCAATTCTGTTGTCAGCTCATTTTGCGCAATCGCATCAATGGCGACTCCGATCAGCCACGGCGGAATGATTTCAAGGATATTGGCAATAAGCAATAATCCCACAGCCACCGTATAACGCAGCCAGTTTTCTTTAAAAAACCATCTTAACTTCCATAAAACATCAAACATAAAAAACTCCTTCTTTCCCTTACAATTTCAGCTAATCGCCTTCTGCCGATTCTTTTGTCATTATTTTTCTTTGTTGGATTTTTCCCATTTTATATTCTCCTCTATTTTTTATTTGGCGACTGATCCCCAGTGCCGATTATTTAAACAGCTGAAGCTGATTAAAACTTATGAAATGCGGACAATAAAAAAGCGCATGCCGATTTTTCTCGGCATGCGCTCACGAAAAAAGGACAGGTGGTCAGACCGGTCCCGAAAATTTCTAGTCACGAAGTAAATTCAAAGACAAAAAAAAGGATGGCCTGACGTAAGTATGGAATTATATGGGACTATTGCATTTACTTTTTTCATCGTCAAAACCTCCATTCCTTCAAATTTGATAGCTCAAGCGTAACACTGCCTTTTTTGAATTGTCAACATAATTTTTAAAAAAGAGAATATTCGTAAAGCTCAGCTTGTAAGCATTGCTCAACACAATCTGATTTTATTCGTTTGAATCTGCGGGCTTTATTTACTATTGCAAAACAAACAAATGTTTTTCTTTTCAGAATGGCGGGTACTTTTAATAATAAGAGAAAATAACAGCGGGGTGAAGTTCATGTTTAAAAGAATTGCAATCGCATATGATGGATCAGACGGCAGTAAGATGGCTTTTGATAAAGCACTCGAATTGAAGCAGGATTTTCCGGAAACGGAATTGACGATTATTTACGTAAACGAAGAAACACAGGAAAGCACCAGTTTCATGGCTCCCGGAGATACCCCTTCATCTATCATAATCCCTGATGTCGATGGCACAAATGCCCCTTTCACACCGGGTGCTGTGGATGAGGGACGCACCTCCAGCGATACTCTTGAACGTCAATCCGAGTTTTCAAAACACATGCATAACTCCATTCAACAGCAATTGGATGAAAAGAACGTCGAGGCCAACGTTTTAGCCTTGGAAGGCAATGCGTCCAAAACAATTCCCGCTTTTATAGAAGAACAAAAAATAGAGCTTCTTGTTGTGGGCAATAGCGGAAAATCCGGCTTGCAAAAGTTCTTCATCGGCTCGGTCAGCAAAAAACTGTTAAAGGATTCTCCATGTTCCGTTCTGGTTATCAAATAGTATAGCTAAGACACTTCTGCATCACAAATAGCATATAAACACTAGTTTAAAGCTAAAACGAATGGGTAAACATTACTAAAGTATAAAAAACTCGAAACAAAGGAAGAAGGAGAACAGCCATGTCCAAGCAAACCGTCTACTTTCTGTCTTCACACCAGCACCGTGGACTCATGGCTGAGATTTGGGCAAACCGGCTCGACCTTCCTGATTGGGAAATTCGAAGTGCGGCTTGGAGTCAACATTCAATCAGCGAGACTCCAATGGAAATTATGAAGGAAATCATTCTTGATCTGCCTGTGGTGGAACCAAGAACCTATAATCACGATGAAGTCAGCGAAGCGGATTTGATCATCGCGATGCATGACGGTGAATTGGAACAAGATGATATACCCTCAGATTTGCCCGCTCAGAAATTGTTGCGATGGGATATCCGGAATCCTGAGCTGCGGTCATTGGATGAAACAGAACAATGGGCATTATATCAGGAAATCTGTGATGAAATCGCCATGAACATTAAAGATATGGAGACTTATTTCCGGTCTGATTATATGTAAAAAACCTTCACCCCGATAAATGAGGTGAAGGTTTTTTTGATGTTACCGATAAAGCACTGCCCGGACTGGACTGCCTTCCGCGCCGGTGATTTTCAACGGCAACGCAGCTAGTTGGTATACCCCCGGTTCAATATGGTCCAGTACAACGCCTTCCAAAATATAGCGCCCGTGTTTATTCATCGATTGGTGCATAGGCAGCTCTTTGCTGTGTTGCTGATCAACGGAAGGAACGTCCACTCCAAGGAGGCGGATTCCTTTCGCCTTCATCCATTCTGCAATCGCACCTGAAAAAACCGGCCATGTTTCCGGAAATTGCTGGCGGTCACTCCAGCTGCAACTTTTCAACAGGATTGCTGTGACGCCTTCTTCTGGTTCCGGCAAATTTTCCACCCCAACTTCCCCCAATTCCTGCACGTCCACGACTTGAGCTGAAGTCAGATAAACATCTAATGGCATTTCTTCTATCTTCAGTCCATCATCGTCGTAATGAAACGGTGCGTCGATATGGGTACCCATATGAGTGCTGGATTTTATTTCCCCCACATTCACTGATCCGCTCTGCTCCTTCGTCACAGAAAGAGAATATTCAAACGGGCGGTCTCCGGGCCATTCCGGTGTCTCTGCATTCAACTCCATGGAAATATCAAAAATTTCTTTTTTTGCCATCTACGCCACCACATTTCGTTCGTTTGTGTAATTCTTAAATAATTCTTCGTCCATAATCGCTTTAAGGATCTCTATCGTGCGCTCTACATCATCGAATGATGTGTACAGAGCAACAGGCGCGAGCCGGATAATGTTCGGGGCACGGAAATCGGGCACGACTCCTTTATCTTTCAGCGCTTTGCAGATTCTTGCCGCTTCCTGATGGGACAGCGCGATATGCCCTCCGCGCTCTTCGTCCTGCTGCGGTGTTACATCGGTCAATTCCGGTAATTCATTTACCAATCGGCTGCGCAATAAAGAAGTAAGTTTCAGGGATTTTTCCCGCACATTTTCAATTCCGGCCGCTTCGAAAATTTCTATGCTGCCAAGCAGCGGTGCCATACTGAAAATGTTCGGCGTGCCGATTTGATAAGCCCCCGCTCCTTCCGCTTTAGTAAAATGATGATCCATGTCGAATTGTTTGGCTTTATCAGAACCGAACCAACCGGCATTTCCAGGCAGAAGGTGATGGTGGCGTTCATGGATATAAAGGCCGCCAGTTCCGCCAGGACCCGAATTCATGTATTTATAATGGCACCAAACCGCAAAGTCGACACCGTCTTCATGCAAGTGGTGCGGCATCGCACCAATGGAATGCGCCAGGTCAAAGCCTACCAGAATCCCTTTATCATGTGCCGCTCCGGTAATTTCACGGATGTTCAGCAATTGGCCGCTCCGATAGAGCACGGATGGCAACAGCACGACCGCAACATCTTCCGTCAATTGCTCCAAAATGTCCTCAAATTCCAAGGTGTAGCCATCGCGGCTTTTTATCTTCCGCATCGCCATTGCGGGATCCAGTCCGCGCAGCCGAATATGGCTTTCCACCGCGTAAATATCCGATGGAAAGTTCAGTTCGTCAACCAGCACAACCGAACGTTCCGGCGTCGGCTGGAATAAAGTCGACAGCATCTGGTGAATATTCGAAGTGATTGACCCTGTCACCATCACTTCATTTGCCTGAGCGCCGACAAAAGGCGCGATGCGCGAACTCATTTCTTCAGCAAGCGTAAACCAGGGATTGTCCCCTTCCGTCCATCCGTCGATGCCAAAATTCTTCCAGCTGTCCATCAAGCTGAGCAATTTCCCTTCTGCCCGTTTCGACATCAGCCCGAGTGAATTGCCATCCATATAAATTTGCCCTTCTTCCATATAAAACTCATTTTTAAAATCCCTCAGCCCATCCTGCTCATCCAATTGTTTCGCGGTCACCATTGTCATCTTCCTTTCATCTATAGGAATGCATACATTGCAGCCCCTAAAATTGCCGTTATCAAAACGACAATCCAAGGTGCGAGTTTAAAATAGACTAACATGGCAAAAGCAATTATCGCAACGGCAAAGTCGGCGGGCCGTTGAATCGCTGACACAAACACAGGATCGTATAAAGCAGCAAGCAAAATACCCACTACCGCCGCATTTACTCCTTTCAATGCAGCCTGCACGCCAGGTTTGGTCCGAATGACACTCCAGAACGGCAAAGTGCCGATGACCAGCAGAAATGAAGGCAGGAACATGGCAAAGACTGCGATTATGACGCCCCAGCCGCTGCCCATCAATTGGCCCAGATATGCCGACAGCGTAAAGAGTGGACCGGGTACTGCCTGCGCAGCTCCGTATCCGGCGATGAAAGTATCGGCATCCATAAAGCCCGGGACGACTTCCCGTTCAAGCATCGGCAGCACGACGTGGCCACCGCCGAAAACGATTGATCCGACGCGGTAAAAAATATCAAAAATTGCGTAGTAGCCAGATTCGATCAAAGGCCGCAATAACGGCAGCCCGATTAATAATCCGGCGAAGATCGTCCATGCGGCTATTCCGGTCTTCCTGCCGAAAGTCAGTGCCAGCTTGACAGCTTCCGGCGCTTTTTCATTGCGGTAGATGAAGTAGCCGATTAATGCAGCCACAACGATGACGCCGATTTGCGCCCACGCGGTCGGCACGAGCAGAATTGCCGCCGCCGATAGCACAGCGATGGCAATCCGTTGCCGATCCGGTGCCAGTGATTTTCCCATGCCGAGCAATGCATGGGCTACGACGGCCACTGCTACGATTTTCAACCCTTGGATCCAGCCGGCATCAAATGATGCTCCCGAAATAAACATTGCAAACAACGCCAGTATGAGAACCGAAGGCATCGTGAAACCGAACCAGGACAGGAATCCCCCGAGAATTCCTCCCCGCAGCATGCCGATGGAAATGCCGACCTGTGAACTGGCCGGACCTGGAAGGAATTGGCATAAGGCGACCAAATCGGCATAAGCCTTGTCATCCAGCCACTTTCTTTTCTCTACATATTCATCCCGAAAATAACCGAGATGGGCAGTCGGCCCGCCAAATGAGGTCAAGCCCAATTTGGTCGAAGCTTTTAAAATTTCCACGTATTTATTCTGTGCCATTGGAGTCTCTCCTTTTTTTGTCTGTACTTAAGGATAACCGATTGCTTATGTGAGTTAAATTACAACTATGTAAATATTATTTGCGGAATTGTTTGTCTTTTTATTTTCCTTCCCGTATCATTAAATTACTTTATATTTCTCCAGGAGGTGCAGACTTTGTTTCACTCTTCTTTTTTTGACTGAAACAAAGGAATTATTTGGATATAGCCATACAATTGATTGCCTTTTTCTTGCTGATCTGTTCAGCAGCTTTTTTTTCGGCAAGTGAATATGCCATTGTAAAAGTCCGCAGAAGCCGGATTGACGAGTTGTTGGAAGAAGGCCATAGCAATGCGCCTGCAGCAGAACGCATCGTGAAAAATGTGGACGAATATTTATCCGCCTGCCAGATCGGCATCATGATTTCTGTACTGGGCCTTGGCTGGTTGGGCCACGCAGCGGTCGTCGACATTATTGCCCCATTGATGACAAATCTGGAGTTGCCGAAATCGGTTGCCGGCTTTTTGGCATTCCTGATTTCCTTTTTCATTGTATTGACACTGTTGACCATCGTTGGTGAGCTGGTGCCAAAAACAATCGCCATCCATCAGGCGGAAAAAATCACGCTTGCAATAGCCAAACCGCTGATAGTGGCTTATAAGCTGATGTATGCGTTAATATGGATTTTTCATAAATTAACTAAAATGATCGTAGGCTGGTTCGGCATCAGCCAGATTTCCCGATCGGATATCGGACATACCGAGGAAGACCTGAAAATCATACTTGCTGACAGCTTGCGGAGCGGTGAAATCAATTCTTCCGAGTTTGCTTTCGTCAATAAAATTTTTGAATTCGATGAACGCATCGCCAAGGAAGTGATGGTTCCGAGAACCGAGATGAAGATCATCGAAAAAGATCTCACCTTGAAGCAAGTATTAGAAATAGCCGGAATGGAGCAATTCACCCGTTATCCGGTCATCGATGGTGACAAAGATCATATTATCGGTGTCCTGAATATGAAATATCTGCTGACAGCGTATATCAGGAATCCCCTCAATGGCGACAAATCCGTGGAAAACTTTGTTCTTCCTGTTATCCAGGTCATCGACACAATGCCGCTGAGTGAATTATTACTGAAAATTCAACGGGAACGGATACATATGGCAATACTAAGGGATGAATATGGTGGCACATCCGGCCTTGTCACAATTGAAGACATCATTGAAGAGATTGTTGGTGACATCCAGGATGAATTCGATATTGAAGAAGTCCCCGAGGTCCAACAAATCAGCGATGACCATTATATTTTCAGCGCGAGGATGCTGATTGAAAGCATTAATGATATACTGGAAATAGAAATTGATGAAGAAGATATCGATACGATCGGCGGCTGGCTCATGAGCAAGAATTTTGATGCCATTCCCGGAGAAAAGATAATTGAACAGGGCTTTGAGTTTCAAATCAAAGAAGTGGATGGCCATCACATCCTTTATATCGAAGTCCGGAAAATTGATGAAACCGAACAGGATGAATAGCAAAAGCGACTCTCATGCGGGGGTCGTTTTCACTTTGTTTGGAAGATTTGGAGGAAGGAAACTTTATGGAGTTATACACAAATTTGCGCCGCGGGGAAAAAGGCGCCTGGCTGAGCATTGGTGCTTATGTATTCCTCAGCACCTTGAAACTGGTATTCGGTTTTGCCGGTTCGTCGGAAGCATTGAAAGCCGATGGTCTGAATAATTTGACTGATATCATCGCTTCAGTTGCCGTATTGGTCGGATTGCGGATTTCTCAAAAACCACCGGATGACAATCATCATTATGGCCATCTGCGGGCTGAAACGGTCGCTTCCCTTTTGGCTTCTTTCATCATGGCCGTCATTGGTTTGCAGGTTCTTCTTGGTGCCGGACGTAATTTTTTCTCTCCCAGTGAACAGACCGAGCCTTCTCTATACACTGCGGGAATTGCTTTCTTTTCGGCAATCGTCATGTACGCTGTTTACCGTTACAACTTAAAATTGAGCCGGGAAATCAACAGCACTGCTGTTGCAGCAGCAGCTTATGACAACCGCTCGGATGCACTTGTCAGTATCGGTGCGGGAATTGGCATACTTGGCGCCATTCTTGGTGCACCGGTCATTGATGTCATAACAGCATTTATCGTCGGGCTGATCATATTGAAAACGGCTTTGGACATCTTCAAAGAATCAGTGATGACACTCACCGACGCCTTCAATGAAGACGAACTTGAAACTTTATCAGCCATCATCAGAAAAGTGCCCGGTGTCCGGAAGTTGAGCGATTTTAAAGGACGCCATCATGGCAACGTCATGTTTGTGGATCTGACAATCGAAGTGGATCCTATGCTGAATGTAACTGAAAGCCACTGGATAACGGAAGAAATTGAAAGAAAAGTAAAAAAAACGAAACCAAATTGTGTTGTACTCGTACATATAGAGCCGGACTATTCTGATTATGAAGACCCGGAGAAGAAGGAGGATTAAATTATGTTCGATTTTATTGATCAAAAGAAAGTAGTGTATATTACATTCTCAGTCATCTTATTTATTTCTGCCATAATTGCACCAATTGGAGTTTTTTATCCAATTAAGTCAATGTTCATCACACCTGCTGCCTATGAAATTGGTACCTCTTCCATTTCGATGATTACCGGAGGTATCGGCCTTGCACTCCTGGCATGCGGTTTGGTTGTTTTGGCTACAATGGAGCAGCGAGTGAAGAAATACGGAGCAGCTTTTATATTATTCGTTGTGGGAATAGCTGGAGTAAGCTTTTCACTGACCGATTATTATTACATAACTTCAGAAAACTTCGTTCACAACGCCCCTTTTGCTTTAACATCCGAAAAATACGAATGGACGGATTTTGAAAAAGTGGAGGAACGGATCATCAAAGAAAACGGGGTCACCAAGGTGAATGCCGTGACTTTCTATATGAAAGATGGCACCGTGCTTGATATGAAGGCAGGAGCGATTCTATCGATGACCGGCACCATTAAAAATAGCGTGGAGCGGTCAGGCGGCAACGTCGAACGGATTCAGGAAGATGAAGTGTAAATTTTAAAGCCCCTTGCCTAAATTTAGGCAAGGGGCTTACTTATTTATAGTGGGTGGGCTGCCAATTCAATATCATTTTCGAAGAACAAGCCGGCAATCGAATGGCGAACCCTGCTTTCGAGCTGCTCCTTCATCTGGACATCGGTTACATGCACTTCCACCTGAAAATCCAAAGCGGAATTTCGGAAACCGATGAATCTGATATCGGGCTGTTGATCCTCCGGAACACCGTCCATGGCCGCAATTTCTTTTTGTGCAGCATCACAGATTAATTTTTCGACTTTCGCGGTATCGCTGCCATATGCGACACTGACCTCCACCCTTGCAAACAATTCAGCACTGGAACGATTTTTGACAATTTGCTCGATGAAATATTGGTTCGGCACAACAAGCGTCCCGTCTTTTAACGTTTCGACGACAGTCGACCTCAATTTAATCCGCTTAATCTTACCTATTTTATTGTCGATTTCGACCATTTCCCCGACTTCCATCGGACGTTCAAAAAGAATGATGATGCCTGACACGAAGTTCGCGGCAATATTGCGCACACCGAAACCGATACCAATGCCAAGGACACTGAAAACGACACCGAGTGCAGTGAGGTCAAGGCCAACCGTAGTGAAACTCAATGCCAGCGCGAGGAACATCACCGTATAATAGATCAGCCGATTGATGGTGAAGCTCAAACCGACATCTATATCAAATTGCTCGTAAATAAACGGCATAACGTGGCGGTTGAATGTTTTAATGATGCGGCTGGCAAAAGTCACAATCATGATGACCACGACGATCAGGAACACAGTCACTTCAACGCCGTCTGTCTCATAAAAGGGATGGGTCAGCCATCTTTCCTTCCAGAAATAAAATAAGAACAGAATAATGGAACTGTAGAAGGCCAGCCAGTTCAGGATGGCTTCGATGATCGGTATGAATCTTTTCTTGTGTGATGTTCGTTTCAATATCGTTTTTACGATCCACTCAATTGCCAGTTTGACGACAAAAATCAGGGAAAGATACACAAAAAACATGAAAAACTCCTGAACTGACAATTCTTTCAGCACTTCTACACCCCTGAAGGTTTGGCCATTCTCCATGATCCCCCTCCTTCCTTTTGCCTGATAAAAGTAAAATCAATCATGTTTCATTCATCATCAGATTGATGGAAGACTGTCCGAGCTGATCGGAAAGACTGTCCACTTTATTCTGCAGAAATTTACGGTCAAGTGACTTCAGCTGCGCAGAATTGATTCCTTCCAGGACGTATAATTGGATGTTCCACAAATCGCCGTAGCGGCTGGAAGGCGTCGATTCAGCGGCTACAATCAAAGAATCCGTGATCGCCGACAGCACGGAGATGTCATACTTGCCATAATAGGCAAGCTGATAATAGATTTGGTAGAGAATCTCTTCGAACACCGGCAATGGATACAGCACGCGTCCATTTCCCTCCTGGTCAGTGAATACCAAGCCGCCTGTATGAAGATTTCCGATTTTTCCAAGCAGATTGCCGAGGCGGAGAATAATATCATTTGCCGTGTTTGGGTCATTAATGCCCGGCGATATTGCCCGCAATGCAATTTCCACCAGTTTCTGCATAGCGAATTCAATATCCTGTTCCGAAGTCCGCTCTTCCCCGATAACAAAAAATTCATCAACCGGAAATTCTACAGAATCTGCCATATAAATATTTACCAATGGTTTATTTTCATGGACATATTCACCGATACAAGTCACCACTTCAATTTCCAAGTTCTTTTTTTCAGCAAACTTCAGCAGTTTTTCAAAATAGATGTAGCCGATAAAGCCTGCTTTCCCTGCCATGACTGTCCTTTTGATGCCATCAGGTTTCCAGCCAATCGCGGGACCGACAGCTTTAGATTCGAGTTCTTCGAATTTCCCTACCACACGCTCTGTATCTTCCACCAATTCGATTACCAATTTTCCTACCTGAACCGTGGTGGAAATATGGTGGATAAAATAAGCGAATGTTGCCAGACAAAAGAACGCGATCACGATGCCGACAAAAGTGGAGATTACATCATGACTGTATAGATGTGCTCTCATAAACAACAGCGATAAGGTATTATAAATGAAACCGCCAAGAAATACGCCCAGCACTCTCCATGTCAGCCGGTCATGGACGAAATTCTTTAAAGTCCTTGGTGAGAATTGAGAAGAGTACATCGTCAGCACGACGAGAATAGTGGAAAATGTGAAAGTAGTCATTGTCAGTAAAGCACCGGACAAACTCCCCATGATTGTTTTCGCCAAATCCACGTTTGTCAGGAGTATTGAAGGTATATATTCACTCAACTCATCGATCCAATGCAAATCGACATAAAAGAACAGAATAGATAACACCACCGCAATAATACTGTACACAGCGGGAGTCACCCATAACTTCTCTTTAATCCAAAACGCAAAATTTTTCATATCTCTGTTCCCCCTCGTTATCCCTATAACGAATATTTCCCCTGTCGCAGCGTATGACAAACTCTTCATTGCACTATTATTCATGAGTGGTATTTCTTAGACCAAAAAAAGCTTCCGGTTGGCGGAAGCTTTTTATTGATCAGTTATTGGAATTTTTCTGGGCACTCAGTTCAAAAAAGAGACTTTTTTTCAGGAACCATTCCCTTTCCACTATTTTGTGGCTGTTCCAAGTGCATAGCGGATGAGGCTTTTGACGAATCGGTCAAAATGCGCAAACCGCGGATCCTGTGTCTGTCCGTTTTTATAACGGTAATAAATCTGCTGGACGATGACTGCCAACTTGAAGTACGCAAAGGTCAGGTAAAAATCGATTTGTGAGACGTCACGGCCGCTTTTTTCAGCATAGCTGCGAATAAATTCTTCCCGTGTGAAAAATCCTTCATTGACAGTGACAGAAGGTTTGCCCATTCCGAATTTCAGAAGTTCCGGATCATCCGCTTGTATCCAGTAACTCATCGCGGCTCCCAGATCTGCCAGCGGATCGCCGACAGTCGTCATTTCCCAATCAAACAAGCCTGTTATTTGAGAAAAATCTTCGCTGAACATAGCGTTATTCAACTTAAAATCGTAATGAATAATGGTCGGTTCCTGAGATTCGGGAATATGATCCATCATCCATTGTTTCAAATTTTCAAGCCCATCGATTTCATCTGTTTTGGCTCGTTCATAACGTCCGATCCAACCGCTGACCTGCCGCTCCATGAAGCCTTCTGGTTTTGCCATTTCGGCAAGCGCAGTTTGGTAAGGATCGATGGCATGCAGTTCCACCAGGGTATCAACCATTTTTTCTGAAATTTTTCTGCCGATTTCAGCTGTTACTTCCATACCATCCGGAAATTCCGTGTCCAAAACAATTCCATGGCGCCTTTCCATGACAAAAAAAGGACTGCCGGCAATTGATAGATCTTCGGAATACACATATGGCTTTGGCGCAGAAGGAAAAACTGGCGCCAGCGACTGCAGAATCCTGAATTCCCGTTCCATATCATGCGCTTTCGGGGCAACCGGTCCGAGAGGCGGTTTTCTGAGAACCCCTTCCCATTCACCGATTTTCAAGGCGTAGGTCAAATTGGAATGCCCTGCTCCGAATTGACGGATTTCCAGCTCTCCCTCAGGCAATCCATCAATTGAAGCCTTCAAAAATTGTTGCAGCTTAGCCTTATCGATCTCTTCTCCTTCTCTTACAGGAATTGTAGCAGCTTCAAAATCTCTCATCGTTTTCCCTCCCCTTTATTGATATTTTTTTAATTCCAGTTTGGCAATCTGGTTGCGATGGACTTCGTCCGGACCATCCGCCAGCCGCAGTGTTCTCGCATTTGCCCATTGTGCCGCCAAGGTGAAATCGTTGCTGACACCTGCTGCGCCAAATGCCTGGATGGCACGGTCAATAACCCTCAGCGCCATACTCGGTGCTGTAACTTTGATCATGGCAATTTCCGCTTTCGCTTCTTTATTGCCGACGGTGTCCATCATATACGCGGCTTTCAGTGTCAGTAGACGTGCCTGTTCAATATCAATGCGCGAATCGGCAATCCATTCACGGATGACCCCCTGGTTCGCCAGCGGCTTGCCGAACGGCGACCTTTCCTGAACACGCATACACATTTCTTCCAGCGCGCGTTCTGCCGCTCCGATCAAACGCATGCAATGATGGATTCTGCCGGGTCCCAGCCTGCCCTGTGCGATAGCAAAGCCTTTGCCTTCCCCCCAGATTATATTCCCTGCAGGAACGCGGACATTGTCAAAATTGATTTCTGCATGGCCATGTGGTGCGTGGTCATAACCGAATACCGGCAGCATCCGTTCAATCGTTACGCCCGCTGTGTCCAAAGGTACCAGAATCATTGACTGCTGTTCATATCTGGATGCATCCGAATCGTTCTTGCCCATGACGATGGCGATTTTGCAGCGCGGATCGCCCGCTCCCGAAGACCACCATTTGCGACCGTTGACGATATAGTCATCACCATCTTTTATGATTGTTGCTGATATATTCGTCGCATCACTCGATGCGGCGTCCGGTTCCGTCATTGAAAAGCATGAGCGAATCTGCCCGTCCAAGAGCGGTTCGAGCCATTTTGACTTCTGCTCTTCCGTGCCGTAACGCACCAGTACTTCCATATTGCCGGTGTCCGGCGCGCCGCAATTGAACACTTCGGGTCCAATCAGCGACCTGCCCATAATTTCACACAGTGGCGCATATTCCTGGTTGCTGAGCCCTGCCCCATACTCACTGTCCGGCAGAAACAGATTCCACAGTCCCTGCTCCTTCGCTTTCTGCTTAAGCTCTTCCATTACCGGCGGCACCTCCGTCCAGCGGTTCTGCTGCTCGTTCAATTGCTGTTCATATACCTTTTCATTCGGATAAACATGCTCTTCCATAAAGTTGGTCAAACGCTGCTGCAGTTCTTGAGTTTTTGGCGAATAGGAAAAATCCAAAATTTGTTCCACCTTTCTTTATACTGACCAGTTGGTATGTTCAGAATATTAATTTAATGGTAGCGTTTCTTTTGGTTGTTTGCAAGGGACCACCATTCTTTTTCCGAATTCCCGCAATAATTTGAATCGCGAATAAAAAAGCATTGACCATTTCTGCTTAATCCGGTATCTTAAAGATAACTTGAGGAAAGAGGTGGGGTATTATGGCTATTCTATTCATTGCACGCAAACAGCAAATCCAGTCTATCGTATCCCGCTCCGTGTATCGCTGACGATACGCTTCTTCCATTATGCCCGGGAACCATGGACTGCGATTTGCACGACGCATCCATGGTTTTTTATTATGCATAAAAATTGGAGGAACTCAAATTGACAATTATTGAAAATTACGGCTGGAATGAAAAGTGGCAGGAAAAAATCGAAACAAACGGAGTAACCGGACGTGTGGTGCTCGAACATAAAAATCTTTACCGCGTGATAACAGACCAGGGGGAATGGCTGAGTTCCCTGGCCGGGAAATTTACACACAGTCACTCTAAGAAGGAATTTCCTTGTGTCGGCGACTGGGTCGTTGTGGAGAAAATGCCGGGCGAAGAAAAAGGCATTATCCATCAGGTCCTTCCCCGCATCTCCAGCTTCTCAAGAGGAGCGGCAGGTGAAACGTCCGATATCCAAACAATCGCTGTCAATGTGGACTACGCATTTCTTGTGATGTCGCTGAACCATGATTTTAATGTCCGGCGGCTTGAACGTTACCTGCTGGCCACATGGGATTCGGGTGCCAACCCGATAGTCGTCCTGACGAAAAGGGATCAGTGTGAAAATATCGAGCCTTACCTGAAAGAAGTGGATTCGGTTGCCTTCGGGGTTCCGGTCCATGCCGTTTCAAGTGTCACACTGGAAGGAATCGACGAGCTGCAAAACGTTCTGGCCGGCTCCAAAACTGGCGCGCTGCTCGGCTCTTCCGGCGTCGGCAAATCGTCTCTGATCAATGCGCTTGCCGGAACCGAACTGATGGCGGTCCAGGAAATCCGGGAAGACGACAGCAAAGGCCGCCATACAACCACACACCGCGAAATGGTGTTATTGCCGACTGGCGGATTGCTGATCGACACGCCTGGAATGCGGGAATTTCAGCTGGGCGACTATTCCGAAGGAGTCGAAACAGGATTTTCGGATGTTGAAACGCTCGCAGAAACTTGCCGTTTCCGTGATTGTGCACATGGCAATGAACCCGGCTGCGCTATCCGGGAAGCACTCGAAACCGGTGAACTGCAGCCAGACCGATTCCGCAGTTACGTTAAACTGAAACGGGAACTTGCCCATATGGAACGAAAAAGTGATCTTGCCGCACAAAAATCGGCACGTTCAAAATGGAAGCAGATTACAAAAGATTCGCGGAAACGTCCGGTCAAAAAACGATAAATTCAAAAAGAGGCAGAACCGCAATCAATGCGGTCCGCCTCTTCTTTATTATTCAATCCCGGCCTCAGTCAATCCATGTTTGACTGCATATAATGCCGCCTGGGTACGGTCCTGGACTTCCAGTTTCGCGAAGATATTCGAGATATGCGTTTTAACTGTTTTCTCGGTCACGTACAACGCGGACGCAATTTCACGATTGCTTTTCCCTTTTGTCAGTTCCGCCAGCACTTCTTTTTCCCTCGGCGTCAAATAGTTTACCGTATGCGGTGCAGGTGCTGCCGGTCCTTTCATCAATTCAGAGGACGCTTTTGGGTGAAGCGTGTTTTCTCCTCTCATTAAACTTCGCAGCGACTCCACCAGTTCATCGGGTTCGATATCTTTCAGTTGATAGCCTGCCGCTCCCGCTTCGATCGCCGGCACGACGTGGTCGCGGTCTGAAAAGCTGGTCAGCATCAGCACAATGATTTCCGGGTTTTTTTCTTTGATTTTCCGTGTGGCCTGAATGCCATCCATCACCGGCATCACTAAATCCATCAACACAATATCGGGCCTCAAACTTGCAGCCATGTCCACAGCTTCTTTGCCGTTAGAAGCTTCGCCCACCACTTCAATATCTTTCTGAGTCTTCAAAAAAAACAAAAGACCGCGTCTTACCACATGATGATCATCAGCTATTAACACTCTCATCAAACTGAGCCCCTTTTCTAATAAGGAATTCTTACAAGGATCTCTGTCCCTTTATCCATTTCACTGGACCATTCGACCGTTCCGCCTTCCGATTTCGCCCGTTCTTTCATGCTCAGCATGCCGATGGAAGGAATCGTATGATTTTCATCCATAATGAAACCTCTGCCATCATCCTTCAGAACCAACAGCACATCTGTCGAGGTTACAGACAGGAACAACTGACCGTGGTCGGTTCCTGCATGTTTCCGAATATTGTTCAGCGCTTCCTGGGCAATGCGGAATAAGGTTTCTTCCGTTCTGGAAGGAAGCTGGATCACGCCGTTCACTTTCGTCTCCAGTTCCAAACCAAGCATATCCG
Source organism: Metaplanococcus flavidus (assembly GCF_042675885.1). Classification (NCBI taxonomy): domain Bacteria; kingdom Bacillati; phylum Bacillota; class Bacilli; order Caryophanales; family Caryophanaceae; genus Metaplanococcus; species Metaplanococcus flavidus. The sequence goes on from NZ_JBHTKI010000001.1 coordinate 56,895, forward strand.
CATATCCTTTGATCCCTTCGAGCAAGCCGCTTTCCAGTCCCTTAGGCCGTAATTGCCAGATCAGCGCCCGCATTTCATTCAACGCTTCCTGTGTCAGGTGCTGAATATCACTGAACGTTTCCTTGATTATTGGATCACCTGACATTTCAACACCGCCTCTTGCCGTAAGCGTTACAGAAAACAGCAATTGATTGACTGAATCGTGCAGATCACGGGCAAGTCGGTTGCGTTCGGTCACCAGCGCCAATTCCTGTTCCTGTCTTGTCAGGCCGATGCGCTTGATGGCGGACCCGATCTGAAAGGCTACCGATTCCAGCAATGCCAACTCATCAGCTGAAAAGCGCTCTGTGTTTGGTGCAGCAATATTCAGCAGACCGAATTTCTCCAAACCGGATTGCAGAGGCACCGTTGCATGATGTGTAATCCTTCCGTGGTCTCCGGTCTTTTCCGAAATCGAATTTTCAATGCGCTGGCAGGCAATGATGTTGGAAGCTTTCTCCAAATCGCCATCATGATAACGTTTGACACACCAGCAACCGCCCTTTTGAAGGTGCCGGCAATCGTCCTCTTCGAGAGCGGTTGGCAGATTTTCCTGTGCCATGAGCCGGTGCTTACCTTCTTCATCAATAAAGAAAATCCACGCCGTTTCGAAATTCGAACCTTTCAACAGCTTCTTTATAGCACCGCCCAGCATCCGTTCCATATCCGTTTCTTCATTCAGCAATTCCGCAATCTCTTTCAGCAGAATCACATTGGAATGCTCACTCAGCATCATTTTCTTCACCTCATCACTATTACTTCAACCATACACGTATCCAGGTCCAATTCGCCTCATACTTTCGAATGAAAAAGCTCCCTGTTTCAGGGAGCCATTCATTTACCTATTATTCACTTCATGAAGGAATGATTCCTTGATCAATTCCAATTTTTCGTCGCATTGCTGTTCTGTATCCGCTTTGACACTGAAATAGAATTTGACCTTCGGTTCTGTTCCGCTTGGACGCAGGCATATCCATGAACCATCCTCCAGGAAATATTTCAAAACATTGGCCTGCGGCAATTGAATCTTTTCACTCTTGTCCAAATCAGTGAAAACCCGATTTTGAGTTTCGTAATCTTCTATTGAAGCAACCCGGATTCCTGCAATTGATTGGAGTGGAGTCTTGCGCATGCCGCTCAACAACGCCTGGATTTCTCTCGCACCATCCGCTCCTTTTTTCGTTACAGAAACCAGAGCTTCCCGGTACCAGCCGTGGCGATTATATAACTCGACCAGCACATCATGCAGATTCTTGCCTTGTGTCTTATAAAACGCTGCAGCTTCAACCAGAAGCAGCACCGCCTGTACCGCATCCTTGTCGCGGGCAAAATCACGGATCAGGTAACCATAACTTTCCTCATAGCCGAATAAAAACTCGAATTCCTTGCTGCTGTCGTTTGCCCGCAGCTTTTCTCCGATGAATTTAAAGCCCGTAAGCACGTCAACCGTATCGACTCCATATGCATCACTGACAGCGCGGCCGAATTCGGAAGTCACGATTGTCTTGAAAATACGGCCATTGTCAGGAAGCGTCCCCTTAGCTTTCTTCTGGCTTAAAAGATATTCGATCAGGATTGCGCCGGTCTGGTTGCCGGATAATAATTCATAATGGTCGCCGTTTGAAACGGCAATGCCCACACGGTCACCATCCGGATCTACCGCAATCAAAAGATCGGCGCCCGCCTTTTTGCCATATTCCTTTGCCAATTCGAATGCATCGCCTTCTTCGGGATTCGGTGATGCCACAGTCGGAAATTCCCCGTCCGGCTGCATCTGCTCTTCGACAAAACTGATTCCTGTGTATCCGGCTTCTTCCAGCAATCGTTTTACCGTTGCACCTGAAGCACCGTGAAGCGGGGTGAAAACTGCCTGAATCGGTAACGCATCCGGCTGTTCCCGGACAGTCAGCGCATTGGCAATGTAGGCTTGGTCCAACTTTTCATCCAATGTGACGAGCAATTCGGGTTTGAAACTTCCATTGGCAATAGTCAGTTCATTCTCCACATTGCTGACAAACTCAATGACCCGGTCGGCATCCTCAAGATTCAGCTGTGCTCCGTCTTCGCCGTATACTTTATAGCCGTTGTATTCCGGCGGATTGTGGCTCGCGGTAATAACCACTCCCATAAACGCATGAAGATAGCGGACACTGAATGACAATTGCGGAGTCGTGCGTGTACCGCTGTATAAATAAGCATGAATGCCATTTGAAGCAAAAGTTTTCGCTGCTTCTTCCGCGAATTCCGGTGACATGCGTCGGCTGTCGTAAGCAATGACGACCCCTCTTGCCATCGCCTCTTCACCATTCGATTTTATGTAATCAGCGATGCCTTGTGATGCTTTTCGCACAGTATAGACATTCATCCGGTTCGTGCCCGGACCGATTTCCCCGCGCATACCGCCAGTTCCAAAAGTGAGATCCTGATAAAATGCATCTTCTGCCATTTTCTCATCTTCACGCAACACGTTCAGCGAGCTCCGCGTCACTTCATCCAGATCCTCATGATCCAACCAGCGCTTAATCCGTTCTTTCCAATCCATAGAAATCCCTCCATTCGTAATTCGTGCATGTCAATCTTACTAATTCCAGTTTACCAAAAATGAAGAAAAAAAACCGCCTCCATCCGGAAGCGGTTCAGTAATTTCTTCATATATTGTGTAAACTTAATCTTTTTTGTATTCAACCCGGTAGACATCATGTCTGCGGTCTTTTAATTGTTTAACTGTGCCGTTCTGGCGCTGGCGTCTGAGAATTTCCAGATCGACGTCACCGATCAGAACCATTTCCAGGTTGGCATTGGTTTCTCCAACAATGCCGTCCCGGGCATATTCAAAATCAGAAGGTGCGAAAATTGCCGACTGTGCGTATTGGATATCCATATTTTCAGTCTGTGGCAAGTTGCCGACCGTACCGGAAATGACCGTATAGATCTGGTTTTCAACAGCACGTGCCTGTGCACAATAGCGGACGCGCAAGTAGCCTTGGCGATCTTCCGTACAGAATGGCGAGAAGATGATGTTCGCTCCCATATCTGTCGCGATGCGCGCAAGTTCCGGAAATTCGATATCATAGCAGATCTGAATAGCGATCTTTCCGCAATCCGTATCGAATACGCGGACAGAATCACCCGCAGAGATTCCCCACCATTTCCGTTCGTTCGGGGTGATGTGGATTTTGTATTGCTTGTCGATCGAACCGTCACGACGGAAAAGATAAGCGATATTGTAGATTTCATCGTCTTCTTCTTTTACAAAATGGGATCCGCCGATAATGTTGATGTTATAGCGGACAGCCAGATCGGTGAAAAGTTCGATGTATTGCGGTGTATATTCCGTCAGCTTCCGCACTGCCTGGCTCGGCGATGGTTCATTCAGGAACGACATCAGCTGAGTCGTGAAGATTTCAGGGAATACGACGAAATCGGAATGGGCGTCTGAGGCCACATCCACAAAGTATTCCACCTGGCTCGCCAGATCATCAAAAGATTCAATCGCGCGCATCAGATATTGCACCACACAGATGCGTACCGGAAGGCTCGTTTTGAAATGACGTTTGGAAATCGGTTTGTAATCGACGTTATTCCATTCCATCAGTGTTGCATATTTTCCGGAAGCTTTATCATCCTGCAGATAATTAGGGTTGATGCGCATCAATTGGAAACCATTCATTAATTGGAATGTAAGTACCGGGTCGTAAATTTTGTGGCGGGATACCGAATCCACGTATTCACGCGGCGACATTTCATCCGCATGTTTGTGGTAATTCGGAATCCGTCCGCCAATGATGATCGATTTCAGATTCAGTTCCCGCGCCAATTCCTTGCGGGCTTCATAGAGACGCTGCCCTACTTGCATACGGCGGTATTCGGGGTGCACCATCACTTCGATGCCGTACATATTGTAGCCGTCCTGGTTATGATTCGTTATATAACCGCCGTCGGTAACATCATCCCATGTATGCCGATCGTCGTATTCGTCGAAATTTATCAATAGGCTTGAACATGAGCCAATTACTGTTCCGTCCAGTTCTGCTACCAGCTGGCCTTGAGGGAACACGCCCAGATGGCTTCTTAATTGTTCTTCTTTCCATGGTTCCATTCCTGGAAAACATAAACGCTGCATTTCGAGAATGGCATTTATATCAGCATAATTCATCTCACGGATGATCATGCTTTTTTCAAAATTGGATAAATCGAATTGCTCTGCCATTGCTGCCACTCCTTCACAAAAGTATCACATCTTATTATATAGGATAAGCACAGTGGATAATATTATTTTACTTGCCCCAACTAAAGAATTATAATTCTATAGTAGCTATTTAACAAGAGAGGACCTAAGACATGACGAAAATACAAGAAAATCTTTTGCTGGGCATATGGGCAACTGCGCTGATTGCCACTGTCGGCTCTCTCTACTTTTCAGAGGTCCGCGGCTATATCCCATGTGAACTATGCTGGGTTCAACGGATTTTCATGTACCCACTGGTGATCATCATCGGCGTAGCCTATTTTCAGAAGAATGTCAGAATCGCTTTGACCTCATTGATCATTTCAGGTATCGGTGGCATGATTTCCCTGTATCATTACGGGATTCAGAAACTTTCCTTCCTATCCGATTCGGCCCCTTCGTGCGGATTGGTTCCCTGCACAAGCCAATATATCAATTACCTGGGATTTATCACCATTCCATTTTTAGCGCTTGTTGCATTTATCTTAATTGCTGGAATGAGCATCGTTTTGCTGAAATCATTGAAGGAGGAAAAATAAATTGAAAAAAATGCTTATCATCGGAGGCGTCGTACTCGCCATTTTTGCATTGATCATCGTGCTTACGCAAATGTCCAATAGCGAAAAACTGGCAGACAACCCTTATGACAAAGAAGATTTGGATCAGGCCACAATCGATCAACTGGATGATGAAAACTACCAGAACATCGTCCTGCCTGGTGAATTGGAAGAACAGATTGCCAGTGGAGAGCCGACTACGGTTTATTTCTTCAGCCCGACCTGCATCCATTGCCAAAATACTACCCCTATTCTGATGCCGGTTGCTGAAGATATGGATGTAGACGTATTGCAATACAATCTGCTAGAGTATAATCAAGGCGGACAGCAATATATGATCGAATCGACACCTACTCTTGTCCATTATGAAGATGGCGAAGAAGTAGCGCGCTGGGTTGGAGCGCAGCCAAAAGAGAATATTGAAGAGTTTTTCAGAGAAGTCGTTCAAAAATAAATGACAAGAGAGCCATGTGCATTGCGCATGCTCTTTTTTTATGGAGGCAATAGTAATGAGCTGGAATTATGAAATTAAAGATGACGGAATTACCGTCGAAGAATTACTTCGCACCGAATGGGGCCTTGGCAAAAAAGTTGTCCACGAATTGCGCATGGCCAAGTCCGTAAAAAACGATAAATTCCAGGAAGTCGTCTGGAAAGAACCACTGCCAAAAGGCACTATACTGCAATTCGATCTTCCAAAAGCGGACTCCCCTTATGAACCCAATCACGACATTGAATTGCCGGTGCTGTTCGAGGACGAACATTTCCTTATCGCCCGCAAACCTAAAGGCATGAACACCCACCCGAATGAAATCGGACAGAACGACACATTCATCAATGCCATCATCGGCCATATCATACGCGGTGGCGGTTCATACGGAGAACACGTTCACCGGCTCGATCAGGGAACTTCTGGTCTGCTGATGGTCGCGAAGCATCCGGTCGCGAAAAACATCCTTGACCGTATGCTCGAACAGAAACAGCTCGTCCGCGATTACGAAGCTGTCGTCAACGGGAAAGTCCACAACAAATCCGGCACCATCGATTTTGCCATAGGCCGTGACCGCCATCACCCCACGCGCCGCATGGTATCACCAACCGGACAAAGCGCAGTCACACATTATAAATTACTGCGCCATATGGAAGGCAAGTCGCTGCTGCAGCTTTCCCTTGAAACCGGCCGGACACACCAGATCCGCACCCATCTTTCCCATATTGGCCACCCGATCATCGGCGATGAATTATACGGCGGACCATCGACACAGGACGGCGCCTACCATCTTCATGCCTTCCGCATGTCATTCATCCATCCGTTCACCGATGAAAAAATTGTCGTTGAAGATACGGCAAGATAAAAAAGAAGTTCCCTTTTTCACAAGGGAACTTCTTTTCTTATGCTTTGATATCGTCCGGATTGGTGCCGGTTCGCCAGTCCTGGTTGAGGCCATCGATTGCTTTTATTTCTTCAGCGGCCAATGAGAAATCAAACACATCGGCATTTTCTACGATGCGAGACGGCGTTACTGATTTCGGTATAACGATGAGATCATGCTGAAGATGCCAGCGGATTATCACTTGTGCAATCGTCTTATCATGCCCCGCAGCTATTTCCGCAAGTACCGGATCTTCCAACAACCGGCCCCGCGCGAGTGGCGACCAGGATGTTACAGCAATTTCATGCTGTGCACAAAATGCCCGCAGCGGTTCCTGTGTCAATTGCGGGTGCAACTCAATCTGATTGACCATCGGTTTGGTATTCGCTGTTGCCAAAATTCGCTCCAGATGCGGCTGATGATGATTCGACACGCCGATTGCCCGCACGAGCTTTTCATCATACAAACGCTGGATGGCCCGGTATGTTTCTTCGTAGCTCCCCGGCACGGCCCAATGCGTCAAATACAAATCCAGATAATCAAACCCGAGCCGCTCCAGCGATGCTTCAAATGCACGCAGCGTCTGGTCATAACCCTGATCCGTATTCCACACTTTCGAAGTGATGAACAAGTCTTCCCGTTTCACGGCCGAGTTCCGCACCGCTTCTCCGACTTCCCGTTCATTTTCGTAAACAGTGGCCGTATCAATCGCCTTATAGCCGGCATCAATTGCCGTTATCATCGCGTTAACCGCCTTTTCCTGATCGGACATTTTATAAACACCGAGACCGAATCTCGGCATTTCTACACCATTATGTAATTTTTTAGTTGAATTTATATTTAATTCCATTTCCTCATCCTTTCTTCTTTCATTATACAAATCCGTCCGAATAAATTCGAATTTGAAGTTTGTCCAATAAAAAAACCGCCAGGAATGGCGGTTTTAAATGCGTGGACGGCTTGCAATAGCTGCGTTGATGAATAATACGATTGCGCTCAGTAAATGCAACGCCCAGCCAATCAGCGGAATCCAGGCCAGCAGGCTTGTGATCAAACCAATAATTGGACCTGATTTCGGCGAGTATTCGCGGAAACAGAAGAACAAAGTAACCGCATGCAGGACGAACATAAAGCCGAGTGCTGCATATCCTGTACTGATGACAAACGTACCACCGAGAAATGGAATGGCTAAAAATGCTTCCGCAATGGCAGAAATCCAGAGCAAAGCAGCGGAGATTTTCATTTTCATCGAAATCAACCTTTCCTTTAAGTTATTTTCACTACCTTAGTATACGAATGAAACGACGATTGGTTTCAAGAGATTCCGTATTCAATGGACAGAATTTCTCCATATTTCAGGAAGGACTTATATTTCATTTTTCCCGACTTTGGGCTATACTAAACAAAGATGCATATTTCAAGGAGGTCGTTATAAATGAACTTGATCCTTATTCTAGGCGTTTGTGTTGCGTTCCTGGCAGCAATTTTCACTGCCGGATACGACGACAAACCAGGCACTTTTGATAGAGACGATAACTAAGAAGAAGGCAGCGGAGATTTATTCCGCTGCCTTTTTTTATTCCAGCCCGGGATATCCCTGCTGGCGCAGCGCTTCATACATCAAAATCGCAGCTGTATTCGACAAATTCAGTGACCGGATATTGTCATTCATCGGAATGCGCAGGCAGTTATCAGGATTCGCCTCGAGCAGTTCAGCCGGCAAACCTTTCGTTTCCTGGCCGAAAACGAAGAAATGATCCTTCTCCTGATCCGAAAAATCGAATGTCGTATGGGGTTTCGAACCGAATTTTGTAATGTAATAAAAGCGTCCATCCGGAGAACTGTCAAACAGCTCCTGCATGGAATCATAATAGGTCAGATCGACATGCTCCCAATAATCCAGTCCGGCCCGCTTCAGCATTTTGTCATCCGTGGAAAATCCGAGCGGACGGATCAAATGCAATTTAACTCCGGTTCCTGCGCACGTCCGGGCAATGTTCCCCGTATTTGCCGGTATCAGCGGCTGATATAACACAATATTAATGGCCACTATCTTCACTTATCCTTTCGATTCCTCAGCAAAAAATGCCAATCCTTTTTGAATTTCCTCGAGCACTTCAAGATCACTCTCTTGCTCTTCCGCTTTTTTTAAAGCATGCAGCCCTTCAGCTGTGCCAATTTTTCCGATGCCCCATGCAGCTGTGCCACGGATAACCGGCCGCTCATCACTTTCCAACAAATCAATCAATGCCGGCACAGCACTTACTTCCTTGAAATGTGCCAACGCCAGAATCGCATTGCGCTGGATCGGTTTTTTCCCTCTCCATGAACCGGAGATATAACCAAATTTCTCTTTGAACTCCCGGTTTGATATTTTCAATAACGGCTCAAGCAATGGTTTGGCTATTTCCGGATCGGGTTCAAATTCGGTATGAATCTGGTTCGCTTTCCGTTTATTTTTCGGACAAACTGTCTGGCAAGTGTCACAGCCATATAGACGGTTGCCGATTTTCGAACGGAATTCATCCGGCAGAAAGCCCTTAGTCTGTGTCAAAAAAGAAATGCAGCGCTGTGCATTCAACTGGCCACCTTCCACAATGGCACCTGTCGGGCACGTATCGATGCACAGCCGGCAGTCGCCGCATTGATCCTCCATCGGCTCATCCAGCTCAAATGGAATATTGGTGATCATTTCCCCGAGGTAAACATAAGAACCGAACTCCGGCGTAATGATATTGGTGTTTTTCGCGCTCCACCCTATGCCTGCACGTTCTGCGACTGCTCGGTCGGATAATTCCCCGGTATCAACCATCGACCGCATACGGGCATCCGGGTAATGTGCTGCGATGAAGGCTTCCAGCAGTGTCAGCCGCTCACGCAGCGCAGCATGATAATCCTTGCCCCAAGATGAACGCGAAAAAATTCCGCGCCTTGCTCCACGCGTTCCTTGCGGTGCATCATTCATTTTCGACGGATACGCAATGGCAATTGCAATGATCGTCACTGCTTCTTCCAATAATAACTCAGGATGTGTGCGCTTTTCTACATCCGCTTCTTCAAAGCCTGATTGATACTGAAGTTGCTGTTGTCGAATCAGGCGATGCTTCAGACTGAAGAAAGGCTCAGCTGATGCGAACCCGATTTTATCTATTCCGATTTCCGAGGCATAAGCAACGAGCTCTTTTTGAAATTGGTCAAGATTCATGCTGATAACCCCTTTATTGAATATATGATACGATAATTTATATGGACCTTCAGAAAGGAAGATCATTGTGAAAATAACAGTCGATCCGAAAATCAAAGAAGTACTTCCCGATTTTAAAGTTGGAATCATTCAATATAACAATATCACCGTTTCTGATTCTCCTCAAATGTTAAAAGGCCGGCTGCAGCTTTTCCAGGAACAATTATTCTTCGATCTGGAGGACAAGGACTTATTTGATTTTCCTGGTCTGCTTGAATGGAAACTCATCTGGAAAGCGCTGGGTGCCGATTCAAATCGCTACCGCCCTTCCGCTGAAGCTCTTTATCGGAGAATCAGGAAACAAAATTATCTTACATCTGTCCATTCGGGAGTGGATATGAATAATTTTCTGTCGCTGCAATACGAAATTCCGCTTGGCCTTTACGATGCCGATAAAATCGAGAGTAACGTCGAAGTTACCATAGGCACTGACAAGGATCAATACGAAGGAATAAACAATCGTCTCAATACCCTTTCCAACATAATCATAACAAAAGACCGGCAAGGGGCTTTTGGCAGTCCGTATGTCGATTCCAAACGAACAGTTGTCACCGAAACCACACAGAATGCGCTGCACGTCTTTTATATTCGACCCTCGATGGACCGGGACACCGCTCTTGAGCTTTTGACCGCCGCGTCCAATATGTTCACAGGAATTAACGGCGGACAGGCTGAACTGTCAGTTTTATAACTGTCTGAAGCGCTTGCTCCAGGCAGATTCTTTTCTATCACCCTTAAATTCTAGTATTATTTTGATATCGAGATAAAAAAGAGGGATGTCCAATGAAAAAAGTCCATAGCGATATTATCCAATTCCGAGGCAGTCATTATGAGTTTGGCCACCACCAGGGTGAACTGCTGCGGGATTCACTGCTTCTGCCAAACCGCAGAGCTCAACGTGGACAAAAAAGTATGCAGCTGATTATAAATGAAACTCAGGCAATCGAGATGCTCGAACGCTTTGCACCACGTATCTGGGAAGAAATAGAAGGATTGGCCGATGCATTGAAATGGCCATTTATAGATGCTTTACGTGAATTCGGCGGTTACTACCTGGAATATACAAAGAGCGGCTGTTCAATTCTCAGCCATTCCAATTTCCTGGTCCGCAACTACGATAGTGCGCCGCAGGGCTACGAAGGACGTTTTGCATTATACGAACCTACTGATGGCGGATACGCCACCATCGGTCCATCCATGCAAATAACAGGTCGAACTGATGGGCTGAACGAAAAAGGGCTGGTGATGGGCTATAATTTCATTAACCGCCGAAATTCCGCCGACGGCTTTATTTGCAATATGATCGGCCGGCTCATTTTGGAGCATTGTGCGACCGTCGAAGAAGCGATCGACCTGCTAAAAGAATTGCCACACCGGCGATCTTTCAGTTATGTGCTGTTGGACAAAACAGGACGATCCGTTGTAGCGGAAACTTCTCCGCGCGATGTCATTGTGCGGGAAGCTGCAGTGTCGACAAACCATTTCGAAGTTTTGTCTGAAGAAAACCGCTACCAGATCGATGATTCCAAAAGGCGTGAAACCGCACTTCTCACCCACGCTGCAGTCTCAAATGACGCTTATGAGGCATTCCGTCTCTTAAATGATTCAGCGCAAGGTGTGTTCTCTACAAAATACAGCACTGCTTCCGGCACGCTCCACACGGCTTCTTATTTCCCGAATAGCCTTGAAGTCGGTTTTGCGATTGGTCCGGACCGCCTGCCATTAATGTTTGATTTCCAGAAATGGCTCCAAGGGGAACGTCTGCTGGCCAAGCGCATCAATGGCCGGATCGACACACATTTTCCGTTTCCCTATCTGGACGACTTGTCCGGGCCCCAACATAAAAACGGCTGAAGCATCTCTTGCTTCAGCTGTTTTTATTGCATTTAAACTCCTTTAAATTAAACTTTTCTTTTCCTAGATACAATCGTTGTTGTAAAAAATTTTTGAACAACCCATTTTTCCAACTCGACCAGAACAAAAACGCTAAACCCGATTATGAACGGCCATCCCCAATTGTTAATACTAATTGGTTCTGTCCCTAGCACAAAATTTATAAATGGTATATAAGTGATGGCAAGCTGCACAATAATCAGAATCCCCGACACAAGGAATGCTGCTTTATTAGAAAAAAAATCTTTATTCAATGCAAAGCGGGATTCATTTCGGCAGTTAAAGAGATAAAAAAGTTGTGAAATGACCAAAGTTTGCAACGTAATCGTCTGCAAAACTCCCACCTCATAATTTTGCGCAGAAAGCACACTATTCATCCACAAAATACCGCCACATATAATTGAAGATACAAATGCAATCCTAAATATTGCATACGTGCTCAATAACCGGACATTCTGTTTTCTTGGCGGCCGTTCCATTGTTCCTGGTTCCAGCTTTTCAAAAGCAATCGCAAGTGATATCGTCACAGCCGTTATCATGTTGACCCATAGTATTTGCACCGGAGTCAAAGGAATTGTCGCCCCAAGTAGAATGCTGATAAAAATCAACATTCCCTCAGATACATTAGTAGGCAAAATAAAAAGAATTGTCTTTTTTAAATTATCATAAACACGTCGCCCTTCTTTTACCGCATTGACAATGGTACTGAAATTATCGTCAACGAGCACCATCTCTGCTGCCTCTTTTGATACTTCAGTTCCTTTGATCCCCATTGCTATTCCAATATCAGCTCGCTTTAATGCAGGAGCATCATTGACACCATCCCCCGTCATTGCACAAATATGGTGTTGAGCCTGCAATGCGGTAACCAGTTGCAGTTTATTGGTTGGACTGGTGCGTGCAAAAATATCATATTCAATGGCCGCCCGCGCTAATTGCGTCATGTCCATTGAATCCAATTCCCATCCCTCAATCGCTTTTCCTTCGCGACCGATACCTAACATCTCACCAATAGCTACCGCAGTTTCTTTATGGTCTCCGGTAATCATTTTGACCTGAATACCTGCACTTCTGCACTGTGCAATCGAGTCAATCACTTCTTCTCGCGGCGGATCAATAATCCCCACTATTCCCATTAAATGGAATTTATCTCTTAAATCCTTATGGTCGATTGATTGTGTGTCATCTGATACGGTCTTTACTGCCGCTGCCAAGAGACGTTCTCCGCGCTTAGCATGGACAGCAATTTGAACTTCCCAGAAACTTCGTTCTTCTACAGCAACCATATCCAGCAGCACTTCAGGTGCCCCTTTAACATAAATCCGTCTTCCATGTTTTTCTTCCACTAGCGCCGCCATATATTTATAGGAAGAATCAAAAGGAATTTTAGCAATAATCGGTAATACCTCAATTTTTTTATCAGCTTTTTCCGTTAAAGTCAGCAAACACCCCTCTGTAGGCCCTCCGCTAACCATCCACTTGTTTTCTTCCTGATACAAATTTGCCTCATTAACCGTCTTTAAACACACCAAAAATTGTTCCAGCATTGGATATTCAGCTATAGATACCTCACGCCCATTTCTTTGAATCGCTCCTTCGGGAGAATATCCTGTACCACTAACTTCGAATTCAATTCCTTGAACAATAACCGAGTTAACAGTCATTTCATTTTTTGTCAAAGTACCTGTTTTATCCGAGCAGATCACTGTTACTGCACCTAAGGTTTCGACTGAGGGCAGGTTGCGTACTATTGCATTTTTAGCAGCCATCTTTTGTACCCCAAGCGCCAAAATTATGGAGAGAATAGCCGGTAAACCCTCAGGAATTGCTGCCACAGTTAACCCAATAATCGCCAACAGCAATTCCGCTGTTCCATAATCATGAAAGAGGTAACCAATAAAAAACATTAGAATCGCACTCAAGACAATGACTATGGAAATAAGTTTGCCAAAGTCTGTAGTCTGTTTTATTAATGGGGTTTGAAGTTTCTCAACAGATTCCATAGCAGTGCTGATTTCTCCAAGCGCTGTATTCGCCCCCGTGGCAATAACTACTCCTAATCCCGAGCCAGATGCAACCGAAGTTCCGGCAAAAGCCATATTCGTTCGATCACCAAGTACTGTATTTTCAGGAATAACAGCAATTTGTTTCTCGACTGCCAGCGATTCACCCGTTAAAGAAGACTCTTCAATTTGCAGGTTTATCGCTTCTAATAAACGCATATCCGCCGGCACTTTATCTCCAGCTCTTAAAACGACGATATCTCCTGGAACAATTTCGGCTGCTCGAATGCCTAGTCTGCTACCAGAACGCATTACAGTAGCTTTAATAGACAGCATATTGCGAATAGCCTCAAGTGCCTTCTCAGCTTTGTTTTCTTGAAAATATCCGATGCTTGCATTAATTATTACAACAGCCAGAATAACTGCTGTATCTACGTAATGACCAAGTATCATTGTTATAAAAGCAGCTGCTAGCAGAACATAAATGAGAACGTCGTGAAAGTGTTTAAAAAACTTAACAATAACTGAATCTCCTTTTCCTTCCGGCAACTCATTACTTCCCCACCTGTTTAACCGTTTAACTGCTTCTGCTTCGCTTAAGCCGGTTTCTGGACTTACTGACTGCTCCTTAAGCACCTGTTCGATTTCCTCATTGAACCACTTCATTTCAGACAATCCCTCACCTCCGAAATGTTATCAAAACTTTCAAACAATTTTACATATTATAGCATGTAACAGTTTAGGAGACACTGCCTCCACTATTTAACTCTCTCAGTCAAAAAACTTTCATTTTACAACGAAGGTATATAAAAAAGCCCTGACTCTTGGTCAGGGCTTTCAGTCTTCCCGCTTGGCATACGGTAAGGATAGATTATACCGGCGGTCGGGGTCGAACCGACACTCCCGTGAAGGAACGGGATTTTGAGTCCCGCGCGTCTGCCAATTCCGCCACGCCGGCAAAATGTCTAAGCGACAATAAATAATATAACATAAATCAAAGCAATTAAACAAGCAGTTTTTTGGAAAATGCATATAAGCCCAATAAAAAACACCAACTCCGGTGAAGGAGCTGGTGCTTGGTAAAGGGCAGGCAGGCCCTTTAAGATACCGGCGGTCGGGGTCGAACCGACACTCCCGTGAAGGAACGGGATTTTGAGTCCCGCGCGTCTGCCAATTCCGCCACGCCGGCATAATATAATGGAGGCGGCAACCGGACTCGAACCGGTGATAAGGGTGTTGCAGACCCATGCCTTACCACTTGGCTATGCCGCCAATTTTTGGAGCGGAAGACGGGGGTCGAACCCGCGACCTCCACCTTGGCAAGGTGGCGTTCTACCACTGAACTACTTCCGCAAAGCTGGGGTACCTGGATTCGAACCAGGGCATGACGGGATCAAAACCCGTTGCCTTACCGCTTGGCTATACCCCAATAATAAGATGGGGCGGACGAGGGGAATTGAACCCCCGAGTGCCGGAATCACAATCCGGTGCGTTAACCACTTCGCCACGACCGCCACGTTATTATTTTATAAGTGCATTAAATAAATTATAGATAAGAAATGGGGCGGACGAGGGGAATTGAACCCCCGAGTGCCGGAATCACAATCCGGTGCGTTAACCACTTCGCCACGACCGCCACGATGTATTTTTTAAAAATGGCAGGGGCAGTAGGAATCGAACCCACATCGGAGGTTTTGGAGACCTCTGTTCTACCGTTAAACTATGCCCCTAAAAACTGGTGGTGGGGGGCAGATTCGAACTGCCGAACCCGAAGGAGCGGATTTACAGTCCGCCGCGTTTAGCCACTTCGCTACCCCACCGTATGGTGCCGGAGAAAGGACTTGAACCCTCAACCTACTGATTACAAGTCAGTTGCTCTACCAGTTGAGCTACTCCGGCATGGAGAAAAAATATGGTGGGTCAGGACGGAATCGAACCGCCGACACTTAGAGCTTCAATCTAATGCTCTACCGACTGAGCTACTGACCCATATTATTTAATAAAAATGGCGGTCCCGACCGGGATCGAACCGGCGATCTCCTGCGTGACAGGCAGGCATGTTAACCGCTACACCACGGGACCATTTGGTTGCGGGGGCAGGATTTGAACCTGCGACCTCCGGGTTATGAGCCCGACGAGCTACCGAACTGCTCTACCCCGCGACAATAATATATACGAAGATTTTTCATACTCATTGCTTATCGCTGATGACACCTGCATCGCCTTCGGCTGCTTCGGTGTTACTTCGCCGTCTTCGTACGGCTCGTTGCTCTACCCCGCGACAATAATATATACGAAGATTTTTCATACTCATTGCTTATCGCTGATGACACCTGCATCGCCTTCGGCTGCTTCGGTGTTACTTCGCCGTCTTCGTACGGCTCGTTGCTCTACCCCGCGACAATAATATATACGAAGATTTTTCATACTCATTGCTTATCGCTGATGACACCTGCATCGCCTTCGGCTGCTTCGGTGTTACTTCGCCGTCTTCGTACGGCTCGTTGCTCTACCCCGCGACAATAATATATACGAAGATTTTTCATACTCATTGCTTATCGCTGATGACACCTGCATCGCCTTCGGCTGCTTCGGTGTTACTTCGCCGTCTTCGTACGGCTCGTTGCTCTACCCCGCGATAATAATATAAGAAGACTTTTATACTCTATTTTCAATACTTACATCAATATTGAATTCGAGTTCCTTCTATATATAATAACAGTTTCTCTTTAACACTGTCTTTATGTAGAAAACAAAATGGTGGAGGATGACGGGATCGAACCGCCGACCCTCTGCTTGTAAGGCAGATGCTCTCCCAGCTGAGCTAATCCTCCGATAATGGTGACCCCTACGGGATTCGAACCCGTGTTACCGCCGTGAAAGGGCGGTGTCTTAACCGCTTGACCAAGGGGCCTTGCAAATTTTAATAGTGAGTTATCTACTGGCGGAGAGCAAGGGATTCGAACCCTTGAGACGGTTGCCCGCCTACATGATTTCCAATCATGCTCCTTCGGCCACTCGGACAGCTCTCCAGAAAAATGGCTCCGAAGGTAGGACTCGAACCTACGACCATCGCATTAACAGTGCGGTGCTCTACCACTGAGCTACTTCGGAATAATATGGATCAGCCTGGCAACGTCCTACTCTCACAGGGGGAAACCCCCAACTACCATCGGCGCAAAAGAGCTTAACTGCCGTGTTCGGGATGGGAACGGGTGTGGCCTCTTTGCCATCATTACCAGACTGATTATTAATTTGAAAGACAAGATTTATTATACCAATTCTGGTGATTAATACAAGCTTTTTTCAAAACTTTATCTTATTCTTTCAAAACCGGATAAACGACATGGAAACAGGGAAAAACAAACGCTTTTCATGAAATGGATTTGGTTAAGTCCTCGATCGATTAGTATTCGTCAGCTGCACGTGTCGCCACGCTTCCACCTCGAACCTATCTACCTCATC
>NZ_JBHTKI010000002.1:0-177421 GCF_042675885.1 Metaplanococcus flavidus
TGTTGTTGTGGTGACTACCATTATACAGGATTTGGGGAGGTGCTCTATTTTCATGCCGTTACACACCTAGAGCCGCAAGGTCTCGGAATTATGAAATTTACTCAAGTAAGTTGAATTAATTAATTGGCATAAATATAAACGCTTCGGCGCTTTGGACAAAGCTCCCGAAATAAGCCGAGAAGTGCACTCGTCTTATTTCTCCGCTCAGTCCTGAGGCGCGCCGGCGCTGAGAGAAGTCGCTAAAGATATGGAGCAAAACAGCGAAGAGTTGACCGAAGCCTGCGAGGGTAACTCTTTGCGACGAAGCAGTGCAGCGATGCAGGAGCACGGAGGTTTGAGTTAGTTCAGCGCGAGCCCCCAGGCAAGCAAGCTGTTTTGCGGAATATCGAGTCCTCCAGATTATTAGTTCGACTAAAATAAAGAATATTGAAAGGATGGGAAATATGATTAAAAAAAAATTTCCGATTGCAACAGGATTCCTATTGTCCTCTATTCTTATATTGGGTGCCTGCGGCGATGATGATCAGGTCACCAAACCGATTACGGAAGATGCCACCGAAACCAGTGACGGTACAGAAGGTGCCAATCCTGAAGGTGGTCTCGCCGAGGAAAATGTCGGCGGCGAAGTCTTTGGTTTCACAGATTTCGAACTGAATGTCGATTATGCTGACCAGGATGATGCATTAGAAATCTCCTATGAAGAAGACCGCGACTTGGTAAGGGCCGAATATGAAAACAAGTTGACCGATGAAAACCTTGAAGGCAATGAAGCCTTTGATAAAATCGAACAGTCGCTGGCTGAACTCGAGTTGACTGCAGATATGCCGGATGAGGAAGTCATCAGTAAAGTTACGGAAGTATTCAGCATCGAACCGGATTATGAGTCCATCGAGATTGAAGTGACCTATCCGGAGGGAACCGACAAAGATTATGAGGCTTCAGGAAATTGATCATCCAATTCGCCATCCGCTGCTGGATGGCTTTTTTATTTGAATTTTAATTGAGGTTTTTTCCAATACGCTACTGTATGCACCGGTTTAAAACCTGATTTCTGATAGACAGCCAAAGCATCATTTTCTGTTTCCACTTCCAGGACAACCCTTTTTTTCCCCTGCAGTGCAGCATAGTATCGGCACCATAACAGAAAAGCCTTACCGTAGCCCTGTCCCTGGTCAGCCGGATTTACGGCAAACGCAGTAATCCAAAGCTCTTTTCCCCCTTCATCCGCCAGCGCGGCGCTTGCCACCAGCTCCCCGTTTCGCTTCATCAGAAAAACGGCCCTGTCGCTGCTTTCTATATTATAATGGATAACCGGAATGATCTCCTCATCGAAAGCCGAAGACATAAGGCTTTCAAGCGCCTCCAGTTCCCCGTTATATGGAACAATAAGGGTTTCCTTCGGCAATGAAAAATCTTCCAGCGGTTCCGCTTCAAGCTCTATTTCCTTAAAATCCGGCTGATAGCCCAGACTCTCCATAAAACTTTTGGCGCTTTCTTCTTCAATAAAGGCTGCGACACCATTTACAGCCTGCCGCTGCTCAAAACCGTAATCCACACCACCAGCCAATGCTGAGCCGATAGTCAACCTCCTGAAACCGGGATGCACGAAAACAGACCATTCATAGGAATCCAGCCCGATGAGGTCCAGTGCCGCGGCAAAACCGAGCAGTTCATTTTCTTCCGTATATGCGAGCACGGCAAAACCTTTGGCGTCGAATTGGTCCCAACTGGAAGAGAATAAAGGCTTGCTGTAATCCTTATCGCCGAATTGCAAGAGTTCCTTCATATCCTGTATCGTGTCAGAATCCAGTGGAAACGACGCAATTGAAAGAGATATATCCATCTTTGCACCACCTGTCCTTTTTTTTATTTATCGTATCATACCCACAAAGGGAGTTGCCTGCTAATCAAAAAATTCCGAAGGATAATTGCCCATCCTTCGGAACCTCTGCTACAGTTTCGCGTCTGCCAGCATCGTGGCATATAAACCTTCTTTTTCCAATAGTTCCTGCTGCGTTCCGGATTCCACCAGTTTCCCCATTTCCATTACAAAAACCAGATCAGCCTGGCGCACTGTATTCAACCTGTGTGCGATGACGAAACTTGTTCTTCCGGCCATCAGCCGTTCGAGCGCTTCCTGAATTTTTAATTCGGTTACGGTATCGATGCTGCTGGTCGCTTCGTCAAGCAGCAGGATGACCGGGTCCGCAATCAACGCACGTGCAATTGACAGCAATTGTTTCTGCCCCTGGGAAATCATGGAGCCATCACCTTCAATTACCGTGTCATAGCCATTCGGCAACTTTTGGATAAAGTCATGTGCATTGGCTTTTTTCGCAGCTTCAATGACGTCTTCCTGCGTTGCATCGAGTTTGCCGTAGCGGATATTATCATATACCGAAGTTTCGAAAAGGAATGGATCCTGCAAAACAAAAGCGATCTGCTTGCGAAGCGTTTCCCGCGGCATCGAGGATATCGGGGTTCCATCAATCCGGATTTCGCCTTCATTGGCATCGTAGAATCTGGCCAGCAATTGCATGATTGTTGTCTTGCCTGCTCCCGTTGCACCAACTAACGCAGCGGTCTGCCCGATGCCTACGGAAAAGCTCAGGTCGCGGATGGTCCATTCCTCTTCAGCACCTTCATATTTAAAGGAAACATTTTCAAACTCAACTTCCCCGAAGAATTCCTTGTCAGCATTTTTCACAAGGTCATCTTTTTCTTCCGTTTCATCCATAATCGCAAAGACCCGCTCCGCTCCGGCGATAGCCGACAGGACTGTATTGAATTGATTGGCCAAATCGTTTAACGGCCGCGTGAATTGGCGGGAATACTCCGTAAAGATGACGATGACGCCGATCGAAACCGATCCGTTGAGTGCCAGTATACCCCCGACACCTGCGACAATGGCAAAACTGCCGTTATTCAGGAAGTTCATCACTTTCGGAATAAAACCTGCATATGTCCACGCCCAGAAACCGGCGCGGCGAAGTCGTTCACTTTTTACAAGAAATTCATCCATAACCCGTGGTTCCTGTGAGAATGCTTTGACAATCTTTTGACCCGAAATGGTTTCTTCAATCATGCCGTTCAAATCACCAACGGCCCTTTGCTGTTCTTTGTACAAACGCCCCGTCCGTTTTGTAATCCAACGAACCGACACATACATCAACGGAATGATGAAAAACGTCAGAAGGGTCAGCAACGGACTCAGGAGGAACATGACCACCGCTGTTCCTGTGAGCGTCAGTATACTCGAGAACACCTGGATGAATGAAGTGTTCAGCGTTGCCGAGACATTCTCCACATCATTTGTCATACGGCTCATCAATTCGCCGTGTTGACGCTTGTCGAAAAATGACACAGGAAGGTTCTGAAAGTGCTTGAACAACCCCGTGCGCATCCGGTAAATAACCTGCTGTGCGATTCCCACCATCCAGTAATTCTGCAAGTAAAGGGAAACGGAATGGCCGATATAAATCAGTACCAGCCACACGATGATGATTCCCATTCCCCCGAATTGTTCGGGAATGATGTATTGATCGATCAGCACTCTTCCGATCAGGTAGGGCCCGAGAAGAGCCAGGGCCGAACTGACGAACACGAGAGAGAGCACGACAATCAAAAGAAATCGTTGTTCATCCACCAGTTTCCAGATACGATGCAGCGTGGATTTCCAGTTTTGCGCACGTTCCGTTTTTTTGTCGGGATCTTTTTTCAGATCTTCTTTTTTGATGATCGGTTCATACCCGAAAGGGCGGCGAATGGCATCAAACATATTCGTCCACCTCCTCTTCCTGTTGCGACAACGCAATCTTTCTGTACAATTCGGAGCTCTCAAGAAGTTCTGCATGGGTGCCGTATGCCGAAATCTCCCCTTCTTCGAGCAGAAGGATATGGTCGGCCCGCATTGCTGTACGGATCTTTTGTGTAACAACTAACATCGTTGCTTGTTCCTGTTCCATTTCCTGCCACAGGGCAGCTTCCGTTTTCACATCCAACGCACTTGTGCTGTCATCCAAAATCAGAATCGAGGGTTTTCGGACGAGTGCCCGAGCGATGGAAAGCCGCTGCTTTTGCCCGCCCGACAAGTTGACCCCTTTTTGGCCGACACGCGTCAAATAGCCTTTCGGGAATCTCACTACTGTATCGTGAATCTGCGCTTTTATGGCTGCGTCGGAAAGTTCGTCCTGTTGCGCATGTTCTTTGCCCCAGGAGAGGTTATCTGTAATTGTTCCCGTAAATAACAGGGACTGCTGCGGCACTACACCGATTGTTTTGCGTAAAGCGCTCAGAGACCACTTTCTCACATCTCTTCCGTGAATCATCACTTTGCCGTCCGTAACATCATAAAATCTCGGGATCAATTGGAGCATTGAAGATTTGCCGGAACCTGTCGCTCCCATGATTGCCAGTTTTTCATCAGGCTTGATATGGAACGACAAATTTTTCAATACCGGGACAGAAGTCCCCGGATAAGTGAATGATACATTTTCAAAAACGACATCTCCCTGGCGCAAAACTTCCGCGTCCCCTTTGCCATCTTTTTCGCGAACATCTTCAGCAAGAAGAATTTCTTCTATCCTTTCAGATGACGCTTTCGAACGGGCAAAAGCCATTATGATGAATGAAAACATCGAGAATGCTCCGGTCATTCGCATGGCGTAATTGACAATCGCCACCAGCTCTCCAATTTGTGCATCCCCGCTTTGAATTTCAAACGCGCCGAACCACAAAACTGCCAGCAAAGATAAGTTCATGCCGAACAGCAGAATCGGCAGGATGATTTCCATGATCCTAAACGCTTTGACCGTGTCATTTTTCAGTGAGCCTGCTACTTCAGAAAAACGATTGGCTTCATACTTGCCGCGCAAATAAGCTTTGATCAAACGCACTGCCTGCAGATTTTCCTGCACCATCCGATTGACGCGATCAAGCCGCTGCTGCACAAAACTGAAATAGACGACGCCTTTTTTCACCATTATATAGAGGAAAGCCAATAGCACCGGAAAAACGATGACCAAATAAATCGCGAGTTTGGGATTGACCACAAATGCCATGATCATGCTCCCGATCACCAGTAAAGGCGCACGCAGCATTATGCGTAAACTCATGAACAGTATTTGCTGCACAAGCGTGACATCACTTGTCAATCTTGTGATCAGACCTGAAGCCGGGAATTTATTGAACATTGCCAGTGAAAATGACTGGATTTTCCCGTATACCGATTTCCGAAGATCAAATGAGAAGCTTTGGGATACGTGGGCGGCAAAATAGGAGTTGGCTACACCTGAAGCGAAAGCGACAATTGACAGACCCATCAGCAGCATACCGAGCTGGATGATTACATCTCTGTCCCCCGCCACAATTCCATCATCGATGATGCCTGCTATCACCAGAGGCTGGATCAATTCCACAAACAATTCCAGCAACATAAGGAATAATGCAATAGCGATATAAAATGTATATGGTTTAGCGTAGGAAAATACTGTCTTCAAAGAAATTGCCTCCTGAACATTTCGAAACTCGAATCATTATGTTGACTATTATTACACAATATTTTGTTAACGGGTAGTAATTTTATTTAATCTTCAAAACTGCTGTATATATATAATTCAATAATATATATTTCGTTTATCGCAATTCATAATTTATTTAGTTGCAATTTAGATTAGTCAGTATTAGAATACATCATTTCCTATTTTTTCATACAAGACGAATGTATGATAAATAAGTTGAACTAAAGCAATAGAATTTTATTTACCGATTCAATGCTAAGAGATATCTCCAGAGATATGGAGCAAAACAGCGAAGACGCCCAGGGGACCAAGCGAAGTGCTGAGATCCACTCGGACGAAGTGAAACGAGACCGAGTTAGCTCAGCGCGAGCCAAGAGTTGGCCGAAGGTAGTTCGGCCGAGTCTTTGCGACGAAGCTAGCGCAGCGATGCAGGAGCACGGGTTTTGGCAAGCGTAGCTGTTTTGCGGAATATCGGTTATTAAAAATCATTAGTTCAACTTATATTATTGACATTAAATGCATTTATTTTCTAAAATAAAACATGAATGTTTTGAAAAGGATGACGATATTCCATTTCTCCCCTATAATGAGAATAGACTTTGGAAAAGGAGCGTTATGGAATGAGTGAATTACAAGAATTGCTGGCTGATAATCTCGTTTTCAACCATATCCCTTTTCCCATAATCATTATGAACGAAAACGGCCAAACCGTTTGGTGCAGCCGCCACGCAGAAAGAGTTTTTCAAATCGACTCGGAATCCATCACAGGACAGAAATGTTCTTACATGAATCCCGAAAAAGCTGCTCTATATAAGTGTTCATGGGAAAAGATAGTAAACAGCAAAGATCCGGTACGTCTTGAGGATGTTGAAGTGGAACTTGGTGATGGCACTTTGGCTTATACTACCGTTGTCACGAAGGTCTTCCGTTCAGAAAAGGAAAAGTTTATACTTACAATTTTTGAAATGGATGAAGCCCAGATGGCTGATTCACCTGCTCGGGAACTCGAAAGTTTGCGAAGCGGTCTGGATGATTCGTTCATGATGCTTTATTTTGATGAGGAATTTTTAATTACATATGCCAATCCCTTATTTTTGAAATTAAGCAGATGGACGCCGAAACGCATCCTCGGCAAACCTATTTGGCAAATGTTCGTTGACTCCGAAGAAACCCATCAGATTATCGAAGATATGATGGCGACTTTGAAAAACGGCGTAGTGTGGAATGGTGAAGCCAAGAAAGTGAAGAAGGACGGCGAATTTTATTGGGTTGATCTGACAGCAATTCCAATGGAACTTGCCGGCGTTGAAACTTATTACATATTTTTGGAGAAAGATATCACAGAAGCAAAAGAAACCCAGCATCACTTGGAAGAAATCGCTTTTATCGATTCTGTCACAGGTTTGGAAAATCGCCACCGCCTCGAGCAGGTGGTCAATGAGTACATCGAAGAACGAAAGCATTTCTCTTTCGTGTTTTTTGATATCGATCATTTTTATACCTTGCGCGATGTATCCAATATCGATACAGAAAAAGAATTGCTGATTGAATTTACGAAGAGGCTCCGTATGTACTTTTCTGATTCTCTGATAACCAGAACTGGCCTGCATGAGTTCGCCTTGGTCACTCCTTTGAGCCAATGGTTTATAGAAGGTTTCCTTTCTTACCTTCAACAGCACCCTATTTATATCCAGGGCACTGCGATTCCATTGACTGTGAGTGGAGCTGTAACGCGATATCCGGAAGACCAGCAAACATTCGTTCATCTGATGAAAGCTTCAAATGCCACAATCAAAAAGATAAAAGAGCGTGGTGGCAGTGCCATATCGGCATTGACAGCAGATGATCATGGACGCCTCAACCGGAAAGCCCTTATCGAACGCCGCCTGATTCACGCACTGGACAAGAAAAATCTCGAGGTGCTTTATCAGCCTCAGGTCAATCTGAAGACGGGTAATATTGAACGCGTCGAGGCGCTGGTCCGCTGGCAGGATACAGAAGCTGGCATTGTCACACCTGATGAACTTATACCGATTGCCGAAGAAAATGGCATGATCCATGAAATAGGAAAGTTTGTCATCGAAACCGTCTGCCGCCAGTTGAACGACTGGAATTCGCGTGACATTTCGATGAATGTCAGCATTAATTCCTCGATACGGGAATTCCGTGACAAAGATATGGCGAGGCTGTTCATGGAACATTTAACCATTAATGGCTGCGATGCCAATCGACTGACTGTGGAAATAACGGAGAAATTTGCTTTGGAAGCGGAAGCCGAGCATTCGATTGTCCGCCAGATGAAGCAACTGCATCAAAAAGGGATTTCTTTCTCGCTCGACGATTTTGGAACGGGTTATGCTTCATTCCGTTATATGTTGTTATTGCCGATTTCCAGCTTAAAAATTGATAAGGATATCATCCAGTCGATTACCCAGCAGGAAAAGATGCAAAAGCTGATCAACGGCATGATTCAATTCGGCAAGTCCCTGGATCTGCAGGTAGTTGCAGAAGGCGTTGAAACGAAAGAGCAATTTGAATTGCTTAGAGCTATGGATTGCGACAGCATCCAAGGATATATAACTGGCCGTCCGATGACAGCAGCAGAACTCGAATCCTGGATGAAACAAACTTCCATAAATCAATAAAAAAATCGGTGTGCCGCGGATTCAACTCCGTGACATACCGATTTTCTTTTGCATTCTTTTCGCCTGCTGCTTGAAAACCATTTGCATCAGAACTTCCGCAAATACAAGCCCCATTGCAATGGCACCTGATATCATCAGGGCATCAGCAGCGAAAGAGATGGCTTCCAAATAATTATTTTCGACAATATTGCGCATCGAATTATAGGCGCGGCTTCCCGGAACAAGAGGAATGATGCCAGCGATACTGAAAACGATCATAGGCATCTTAAACTTTTTGGCAAGAATATGGGCAACCAATGCAACCACAAATGCTCCCGCAAAAGTTGCCTGAACCGAATCATCGAAAGCGAGGAAATACATCCGGTAAATGAGCCAGCCGCTCATCCCTACCAATCCACAACTGACCAGTGTCCTGCGTGGAGTATTGAAAACGACGCCAAAAGCGCCTGCAGCCATAAAACTAAGTAAGGCTTCCAATGGCAAGTTCATCCAATTCCCCCTCTAAAATGAAAGTACAAGTGCAATTCCCGCACCGATTGCGAAAGCTGTCAGAAACGCTTCCGCCCCTTTGGACAAACCTGATACGAAATGTCCAGCCATAAGGTCTCTTACTGCATTCGTTATCAATAAGCCCGGCACTAGCGGCATGACAGATCCAATAATAATCGTGTCCAAATCCTGCCCCAACCCTGCATAAATTACAAGGGAGGCAAGTGACCCAATTACCAGCGCTCCTACGAATTCCGCAAAAAACTTAACTCTGGTTGTTTCCAGGAGTTTTTCTATTATATAAAAAGCAGTTCCTCCGATCAGGAATGCAAAAGGCAAATCTTCCCAGCCTCCGCCAAGCAAAATCAGAAAACAGCCACTTGCCACTGCGGCTGCCAACACCTGAATTTGTATCGGAAAAAAATAATCTGTCTGGTCAATAATCTGCATTTCTTCATATGCCTGCTGCAGCGTCAGCTCTCCGGCTACCATTCTTCTTGATACCGCATTCACTAAAGCCACTTTCTCCAAATCCGTGCGCCGACTGTTGATCCGGACAAATCTTGTTGCCAGCTCATTGCTCGGAGAAAACATTATGCCAGCCGGCGTTATAAAACAATGGGAATCCATCATTTTCTGGGAAACGGCCATGCGGATCATCGTGTCTTCGATTCGATATGTTTCTGCTCCGCTTTCCATCATAATTTTTCCGGCCAAAAGAAAGCAATCCAATGCCAATTCTCTTCTAGTTTCACCAGCCTGATTCACACAGATTCCCACCTTTCACTTTACACATGCCATTAATGATACAACACGTGAGTAAATAAAGAAAAGCGAAAGCGCCCGTTTAGCTCTGACGGGCATAAGGCAGACCAGCGAAGTGGCGTTCTTTGCCACGCAGCTTGGTTGACTTATGACCCGAAGAGCTGGGCCGCTGGAGTCTGGACAGAGAAAAGCGAAAGCGCCCGTTTGGCATTGCCATCTCTTCGGCTTGTTGAAAAAGAAACATTAAAACCGATATTCCGCAAAACAGCTCCGCTTGCCTGGGGGCTCGTGCTGAGCTAACTCGGTCTCATTTCACTTCGTCCGAGTGGATCTCAGCACTTCGCTTGGTCCCCTGGGCGTCTTCGCTGTTTTGCTCCATATCTCAAGTCACTTTCAACCAAGGAATACATGTTTAAGTATGTTGTAAGTGGAAAAGAGAACACTTCCATTCTGTAAACAGAACAGAATAAAGCAGCAGGCGATGAAAATAAATGTCTCGAGCGGGTGCAGAGACAGAAGCAAAAGTGGTTTGAGAATCTGATGAACTGGCAGTCATTGTCACTTAGCTGAACTGGCTTATGAACCGCAGAGCTGGGCGCTGGAGTCTGGACAGAGAAAAGCGAAAGCGCCCGTTTAGCCCCGACAAGCGCTGGAAGCCTTGCCGGTAATGGCGTTCTTTGCCATTGACGGAAAGGCTGAAGCGACTCGAGGGGCTGGGCGCTGGAGTCTGGACAAAAATTAAAACGCTCCGCCAAAGCGGAGCGTTCAAATTACATCAAAGTCTCTTCGTTAAGGTTTTAATACTACTTTTGTGCAGTCATCTGTGTGATCATTGAAAATTTGATAAGCAGTGCTTGCCTGTTCCATCGGCATGACATGTGAAATGATTTCACGTGGATCCAATTCTCCGCTGTTGATCATTTCAAATATTCTCGGCATCAGATGGACAACCGGCGCCTGCCCCATTTTCATCGTCACGTTGCGTTCGAAGATATTACCAAGCGGGAACATGTTATAAGTCAGGCCGTAAACACCGGTCAATTGGATGACACCGAATTTACTGACCGCATCTTTTGCTATATCGATGGCACTCAATGTTCCACCCTGCAATTTCAGTTTTTGCTGAACTGCCTCCGCGGGGGATTTCTTGCCATCCATGCCAACGCAGTCGATGACCACACGTGCCCCTCCTTTGGTAAGATCGTGGATAAATGCTCCGGTATTGTCGTGTTGGCTGAAGTCGACAATTTCCACATTATTTATTCTTTTTGCCATTTCCATGCGGTAAGGAAGTTCATCAACCGCAATTACGCGTGCCGCTCCTTTCAGCCACGCGAATTTCTGTGCCATCAAACCTACAGGTCCACATCCGAGAACAACTACTGTATCCCCTTCTTTTACCCCTGAATGCTCTACGCTCCAATAAGCCGTGGGCAGCACATCTGAGAGGAACAGGACCGATTCATCTTCCAACTCTGAGGATTCCGGAATGAGGAATGGCAAGAAATTTCCATATGGCACTCGTAAATATTCCGCCTGGCCACCCGGATAATTTCCGTAACGTTCCGTAAATCCGAAATAACCACCTGTGTCGAAATGTGGATTACTGTTGGAGTTGTCACATTGACTTTCCATATCATGTTCGCAAAAGAAACATTGACCACAGCTGACATTGAAAGGAATGACGACACGGTCTCCTTTTTTCACCTTCGTTACATCCGAACCTACTTCTTCGACAATTCCCATTGGTTCGTGTCCGATGACATAGCCTTTATGCGTCGGCAATGCACCTTGATAAATATGCAAGTCTGAACCGCAAATGGCAGTAGAAGTGATTTTCACAATAATGTCGTCCTTTTTCTGGATCTCCGGGTCTTTAACATTTTTAACTTGAATATCTTTCACACCTTGAAAAGTAACACCTTTCATGCATTATCCCTCCAGTGAATTTTCAGAATACTTTAGTTCTTCCCTTTTCTGTCAATTTAAAAACGTGCCAGGATAAATTTCCTGGCACGTTTTTATTGTCTTCAATATTCAATACTGTCGAGAATTTCAAATGTCTCCAAATCATAGCTCTTTATCTCACTGTTGGCTATGGTATACAAGGAGTCTCCGATATAAATGATGCGCTGGATGCTGCTGTGCCAATCCTCATATTGGCCGGAACTTTCCTTAACAAGGTTCGCTCTCTCTTCAATACCTTCCGGAGTAATGGAATAAATCATTGCCCCTTCTCCTTCAAACTCGATATATTCACCATTCGTTTCCTGGTAGAGAGCGACAGGGAAACCGAACAGATTTTTCTCCTGATGTGTAAACAATGCTTTGTGATCATATTGTAAAGCTGAACTCGTTCCTTGCCCTCCGATTACTTCAATATCTTTTTCAACCGGATTTTCAAAATCACTGACATCAAATAATGAAATCTTCATCCCGCCGGTAACAACCCGGGCTTCGCCTTCTTTTCCAGCCACCAGCTTTGTATCAGAACCGAAGCCGATAAGATGGTCTTCACCTAAAGGATGCAAATAATTTGAAAATCCTGGTATCTTCAATTCTCCCAGCACTTCCGGGGAAGAAGGGGTGGAGACATCGATAACAAACAGCGGATCTGTTTCCTTGAATGTCACCATATACGCTTTGTCTCCTAAAAAGCGGGCTGAATAGATTCTCTCGCCTTGGGCTAAATCTTCAACAGAACCCACTTGTTCCATCCCGCCGTCAAGGATGAACAGATGGTTTTTTGATGGGGCAGCCTCATCCCATGCAAACCCTTCAGTGGTGGCTATACGGAAATAGCCATTGTACTCATCCATTGAAAATTGGTTCAGCAAGGCCCCCTTCACTTCATTTGAAGCCATGTAATTAATGTCTGTCCCTTCCAAAGCAAATTTGAATATTTCCGTATTCGCCGATTGGGGAATCCATATATCCATGGAGACATTTTCATCCACTTCCCTGTCATCCATCGGCACATAAGCGGCTGCAGTCAGGTAAAGATTTTCCTTTGTCATATAAAGCTGTTCGCTGCCACCGAGAAACCCTTCTGTCGACAAGTCATTTTCTTCCGGGTTGCTCAGGTCGATTGCAGATACAATGCTGTAGCTGCCTTCCATCGTTCCCGGAAGAATGGATATTCGGTCATACGGCAAGGTTGAAAATTCTTTTCCATCATTCGAATCAAATGTTCTTGGCCGAAGTTCGATGTCATCACTTTCTTCCATCATCCAGATGTTCGGATACACATTCGTTACGTAATAAAGAATGTTTTCAGTGAGCCTTGCCCCATTCAAGTCTCCTTCCGTTCCAAGTTTCCGAAGAAATTGAGGGGATGCCGGATCACTGATGTCGTAAAAGAATACACTGGTCATTGATATATGTTGAGTTTCTTCCATACCGACTTTCGCTTCCATTGGCGCCATGCTGTACTGGCTGCCCATCACCACTAATGTATCTCCGGACAGGAACAGTTGCCGCGCATACATTTCAGGTTCAAGCAGTATTTCCGCTCCCTCTTTTAAGTCACCGGGATTTCTGGCGTCTGTAATGAGCACTCGCGAATCACTGATGGAATAAATATAGGAGCCGTCTGTTTTCACCATATCCGCTTCATCGACCCCCTCCACCTGATTATTGGTGGAAGAATGGTTGCCGCTTTCCCCGGATGAGGCAGTATCACTCGACGCGGATTCTTCACCCGACATACCATCACCTTCACCAAAAGCTCCGTAGCGTTCGTTGCTCTTCTGCAATTCAAGCAATTGCTTGAAATAGGATTTTAAATCTTCTTCGCTTGAAAGTGCAGTAATTTCTTCCTGAACGGTAAAAGGCACTCGGTTGTTAGTAAGGCTTTTTAACATTTTGCCTTTGATGGCCGAATTTTCCACATGCAGGATGTATTCTCCTGTGGATATTTCTGGAATTTCTAACGTTTTGCCATTTTCGAGCAATGTCATTTCAACATCCACCGGTTCTTCTTCCGCATCCGTCAGATAGATATACCCTTTTTCGATCGCATCCGGATGAAGCTCAGAAGAAAAATTGGCTTTCCATCCTTGCTCCGCTAACGCAATGGAAGACGCACTTATAGATACTTTATCAATCATAAAGGCAAAGCCGATTCCAATAGCTGCAATAATCGCGGCCGCAACCAGCCATAAACTTCTTTTCTTCATGAGTTGCCCACATCCTTTCTGCCTGCTTTTACTTATTAGACAGCCATGTTACAGGAAAGTTACAGAATTTATGTAATTTCTTTAATTAATTCCTGAAAGGAAATTGTATAGATTTCCGAATTTCCGTTTCCAGAAACGCTGCCCTGTGAGATATTTTCTGTGCCTCCGACACTGCCCCCATCGCTTTTAAGGATTTTTTCTAATACCTGTTTCATATCTCCCGGTGAGTTTTTGCTTTTCGCACAGACAAAGCGCAGATGCAATTCTTCCGGAACCATGAACAGCACGTAAAGAGCAGGACATTTTTGAGTCTTCAATTGCGCTAATTGCTGAACTTCCTTAACCGGTCGACCCTCGAAACTTTTAATAAGCATATTATTTTCCGGCTGCAGACTGTCCGCTTCCAACTCGAGCAATCGAGCACCAACTTTTTTGAGCTGTTTCTCTTTATCTTTCCTGTCAATCAACATGGCAGTGGCCGCTTCCGGCAATTGGGCTGCCGGCGCATTTAAACTTTTTGTCAATTGGTCCGTGACGGATTGAAGCAGATCAAAATGATTCAACGCCCGATTTCCGCACAGAAAATAGATCCGAGTAGCACCTTTCGCTTTTTCCATACGAATGATTTTGACCAAGCCAAGTTCCGCTGTATTTCGAAGGTGAGTGCCCCCGCAGGCATTGATGTCTATATCCGCTATTTTCACAAGCCGGATATCTCCTTCCACTGCCGGTTTTTTTCGCAACGGCAGCCCTGCAGCCTGCTCTTGCGTCACCCATTCCGTTTCAATCGGAATTTGCCGCTGGACGAAGAAGTTCACCTGCTCCTCCACTCTTTTTATCTGGTCGGGTTGAATACCCGGAACATCCAGGTCGATGGAAACCCGCTCCGTGCCCAGGTGAAAACTTTTTGTCGTCATACCAAATTCTTTTTCAAAAACCGCACTTAATAAATGCTGGCCGGTATGTTGCTGCATATGGTCGAAGCGCCGCTCCCAATCGACAACTGCCAAATATTCCGCTTCTTCCAGCGGCCGTGATGTATAATGGCGGATTTCACCGTCAACTGTTTGTACATCCAGGACTTCCGCCTCTCCAATAACACCCCTGTCTGCCGGCTGCCCGCCGCCTTCAGGGTAAAAACAGCTGCGGTCGAGGACAACATAGTTCCCTTTGTCATCTGCACCATGTTCAATTACATTGGCAGTGGCTTCTTTGACTGCAGTATCGTTGTAATAAATTTTTTCTGTCATCGCTTCAATCTCCTCGCCTATTTTACATTAGTATCATTCACCTTAGTTTACGGGTAAGCTCTCAGTGGAATTGTAGTTATAAGATAAAACTTAGGAGGTAGCACCGTGCCAAAATTTTCACATTCTATATTATTGTATAACGGACAGGCAGGAGCGTCCACGGCAGACTCCGTTATTGCAATGGCAGCGCCAGTTATAGCTGCTGTTTCAAAAAAACTGGAGCTCATTCAGACAAACAGCCCGGAAGAATTGATGGAGGTGTGCAGAAATTTACCTGCCGATATCGATGCATTATTTGTGGCAGGTGGGGATGGTACGATCCACGACGCTGTTCAGGCATTATCCGATGTGGATTCCCCTCCCGCACTGGGTATAATTCCGAGCGGCACATGCAACGACTTCGCTCGAACGCTTGAAATTCCAATGGACTTGACGCTGGCGGCCGAAGCTCTTGCCAAAGGCACAATAACAGATATCGATGCTGCCAGTATAAACGGCAATTTTTACCTTAACTTTGCCGGCATTGGAATCATTACGGATGCATCAACAAATATTGACCCCTTATTGAAGGAACGATATGGGAAATTGAGCTATTTTATGAGCGGACTCCAATCACTGCGGCAAATTCAACCCTTTCCGATTCATCTCACAGTCGATGGAGTTGAGCATGAAGAAAGTGGCGTGCTGGCACTCGTCATGAATGGAAAATCAATCGGAACCCACGCTTTCCCAATGGATTCCATTGATCCGACAGACGGTCTTCTCGATGTTTTTATCGTTCAGACTTCTTCAATTGCAGCTATTTTAGAATGGTTTTCGTTATCCAAACCGGATTCCCCTGTAGAAGAGATGGCCCACATCCGCCATTACCAGGGCAATCGCATCAGCATAGCGACCGATTCTCCGATGGATATCGACACGGACGGGGAGATTTATCTAAAAACGCCGGCAGATATAGAAGTCCTGCCGAAAAAACTGAAAATGTTCATTCCAAGTCCAGCTGAATTTAAAGATTAATGACACTAAGAAAAACGGTAGTCTGAACAGAAGAAAAAGCCTTGAAGTAACTGTCTTCAAGGCTTTCTTATTTAATCGTTTGCCTGAGCAAAGGAGTTTCATTCTTCAAATGGCCATTGGGGGAGCATTTTGTTCAAGCTCTTGTCTTCCCTCAGTCCCAATACATACTCCGCCTGCATGATGGTGTGGATTTCACGGGTTCCTTCATATATAACCGGCGCCTTTGAATTCCGCAAAAAACGGGCAACCGGATAGTCATCCGAATAACCGTACGCACCGTGGATTTGCACAGCATCGTCCGCCGCCTGGTTTGCAAAATCACATGCCTGCCATTTCGCCAGAGAAGTCTCCCGAGTATTTCGGATACCCTGATTTTTTAATTCGCCTGCACGATATACCAATAACCGGCTCATCTGATATCCCGCTTCCATCTTGGCGATCATTTGCTGCACCAACTGATGTTCCCCGATAAATTTTCCAAATGTTGAACGTGTATGGCAATAGCGGACACTTTCCTCAATACAGGCGCTCATTAATCCGCACGCACCCGCGGCAACTGTAAATCGGCCATTATCGAGTGACGCCATCGCAATTTTAAAGCCTTCGCCTTCTTCTCCCAGCCTGTTTCCGACAGGAATGCGGACATCTTCAAAAAACAATTCCCCGGTATTGCCCGCGCGGATGCCATATTTTCCTTTGATCGCTTTGGATGAAAATCCTTCACGGTCGCGTTCAACGATAAAAGCGCTGATGCCCTGATGTTTTTTCGATTTATCGGTATAGGCAAATACGATAAAATGATCAGCCGAATCGCACAGGGATATCCAGGTTTTTTGGCCGTTTAATATATACTCTTCGCCTTCCCGGACCGCAGTACTTGCAAGCGCGGCTACATCAGAACCCGCTCCCGGTTCGGTCAATCCGAATGCTCCGATTTTTTCTCCCTTGGCCTGCGGCAATAAAAACTTCTGTTTCTGTTCTTCCGTGCCCCATTGAAGAATAGTCATCGAATTTAATCCGGTATGAACGGACACCGCTGTCCGAAAGGTTGTATCCCCCCTTTCCAACTCTTCACAGACGATGGCAAGAGAATTATAATCCATACCGCTTCCGCCATATTTCTCCGGAATGCAGACCCCCATCAAACCAATTTCTGCCAGCCGCTTCCATATTACAGGATCAAAACTGCCTTTGTTGTCCCATTCAGCAATGTGGGGAATGATTTCATTGTCCACAAATTGCCTTACCGTTTTTCTTAATAGCGTTTGCTCTTCGGAAAAGCTGAAATTCATCACAGTAACCTCCTGATACGGGATTTTTACTTAATGGATTACGATGCGCTCCATGGTTTCTTGTATGTTGACTCCCCGCCTCGCCATTTCCCTGATATAGTCATCGCCCGGCACAATGAGCTCTGGCGGATAAGATCCCCTTTTGTCTATGACGCCATTTCCGATCATCTGTGCCACCACGGAAATGGTGAATGCCGTAGCCCTTGCCATTGCGGTCACTCCCGACTGCGGATCTTTTTTTGTTACCATATTATAGGAAATAACAATTTCCTCTCCACCTTTTGTGCCCGTAACATGAATCCTTAGAACAACTGCATCTACTTTATTTTCAAGTTCCGTAATGGGTGTCAAAACTTCCCGCAGCACATCACGTGTTTTGATATTCCGCCCTTCGATATTGACTGTTTTGTCACGATCCGTAAATCCGAGATCGACGAGCAGTTGAAATTTGTCTGCATGACCTTTGTATCTGAGCGTTTTATACTCTAAATTATCAATATCGCTGAATGTTTCCGTCAATGTCGAAGTGCCGCCGGATGTGTGGAAAGCCTCCAGTTCCCCAAACTCTTCAAACTGCACGTGCTCAATCTCCGACAAAGAAGGAACTTCGAGCAGTTTTCCGTTTCGAAGGACATGTGACGGATCGGTATAATGATCAAAAACACCATCCAATGAAAATACGTGATTGTATTGGAGAGGTGGTTCAGGATGGACAGGAATACCGCCGACCAGGATTTTAATGTCATTGACGCGGTCCAGCTTTCCAGCACCATGGCCAGTCAGAATATTGATCATTCCGGGGGCGACGCCAAGATCCGGAATCAGTGTCACTCCTTTTTTTTCGGCTTTTTCATGAAGATCCAGCACCGCATCCGTTGCGCCACCGATGTGCCCGCCAAGATCTACAGCGTGGACGCCGCAATCGACCGCTATTTCTGCAACTTTTACATTAAAGGTATAAAACAGCGCGTTAATTACCACATCAGCTTTTGATATGACGGATCTCAAAGATCGATCGTCGTTTGCATCGAGATAGACCACTTTCAGCTTTTCGCTATTCAATTCCCGTTTGAAAGTTTCTGCTTTATCGATATTTACATCTGCCAAATAGACATATTCCACCGCGTCGTTTTGAATAAGGTCAGCTGCCGCCTGCTTGCCCATCAATCCCGCACCCAATACTGCAAATTTCATATTCGCCGTCCCCTTCCTCTTTAAATTTCATTATCGATCTGGGCGCGCTGCAATTTACCGCTGAAATCAACGTAAACCGATTTCCATTCTGTAAAGACATCGAGCGCCGCTACTCCGGAATCCCGGTGACCGTTGCCGGTACCTTTGGTGCCGCCAAAAGGCAAATGTATCTCTGCTCCGGTCGTTCCGGCATTAATATAGACGATTCCCGTATCCAGGTCCCGCTGCGCTGCAAAAGCCCGGTTTACATCACGCGTGTAAATCGAGCTCGACAATCCATAAATCACCCCGTTATTCACTTCAATCGCCGCATCAAAACTGTCGACTTCGATAATGGAAATTACGGGACCAAAAATTTCTTCCTGTGCAATCCGCATGGAAGCTTCCACATCCGTAAACAATGTCGGTGCGTAATAGTTACCTTTATCGTAAATGCCGCCGGTCAGGATTTCACCGCCTGCAAGAAGTGAAGCGCCTTCCTCTTTCCCAATTTCGATGTAACCGTGTATTTTCTCAAGCGCTTTCTTATTGATGACCGGGCCGATTTTGATGGATTCGTCAATTCCGTCGCCAATCGTCAAACCACGCATTTTTTCCAGCAGCCTGTTCTGTAGTTCTTCTTTCACATCTTTATGGACTATGACGCGGCTGCAGGCAGTGCAGCGTTGGCCGGCGGTTCCGAAGGCGCTCCATAATATGCCTTCCACAGCCAAATCCAAATCCGCATCTTCCATAACAATCACGGCGTTTTTTCCGCCCATTTCAAGTGAAACTTTTTTAAGGTTGCGGCCGCCTGCCTCTGCCACTTTCCTGCCGGTTTCTGTGGAACCGGTAAATGAAATCACTTTGATATCAGGATGTTCAATCATTGCCGTTCCCACTTCCGAACCTGCACCGAACACGATATTGGCCACCCCTTCCGGCAGACCGGCTTCCTCAAATATGCGACCCATTTCATAAGCCATCATCGGCGTCTCGGTTGCCGGCTTCCAGATAAATGTGTTGCCTGCCACGATAGCGGGAAACGACTTCCAGGTAGCAATTGCCACAGGAAAATTCCACGGAGTAATCAAACCGACAACGCCAATAGGCGACCGGATGCTCATGGCAAATTTATCCGCCAGCTCCGAGGGGGTCGTCTCACCGAACAGCCGCCGCCCTTCGCCCGCCATATAAAAAGCCATGTCGATGCCTTCCTGTACTTCGCCCCGCCCTTCTTCTATCACTTTGCCCATCTCTTTTGTCAAAACTTGTGCCAGCTGTTCTTTTCTTTCTTTCATGATCCGTCCGATTTCATATAAATAGGAAGCACGTTTCGGCGCCGGAACTTTCGCCCATAATTTCTGTGCCGCTTTAGCTGCCGCCGCAGCTTCGTCCACGTCCCCGGTAGACGACATTTGAACTCTCGCCAATTCTTCTCCGGTCGCGGGATTTATAACAGCAGTGAACTTCGCGCCATCCGATTGTTGCCATTTACCATTCACAAAATTCGTTAATTTCATATCTCTTTCCTCCTTCGTATGTGCCGCCCTATTAAAGAAAGCGCTTTCACATCCATTATTTCACATCTCCATTTAAAATAACAGACAAATCAGAAAATAACATGTTTCTATCTTCATTCGTCCCTATATTTCTTTGTTCTTAATAAACAAGAAATCCCCGTGCTGAAAGTAGCAATTTATTGAAGAAAGTTTAAAAGGTATTGACACTTACGGAACGTCATAGTCTAATCAAATGGAAGAGGTGATAAATTATGTACAAAGTACAGGAAGTAGCAACAATAGCAGGAGTCAGTGTCCGCACACTCCATCATTACGACAGCATCGGTTTGATGAAACCCTCGAATATAGGATCCAACCGGTACCGTTATTATAATGACGATGATTTGAAACTGCTCCAGCACATCTTATTTTTGAAGGAAGTCGGTTTTTCGCTCAAAAAGATCCAGGAATTGGTGGCGGAAGGCTTTGATGCCACATTTGCTCTGACTCAACACACAGCATTATTGCGCAAGAAAAAAGAACGCATTGAGAAATTGATCGAGAATGCTGAGCAGACTCAGCTGGAATATGCAGGCGTCAGGGAATTGTCAAATGAGGAACGCTTTGCTGCGTTCAGCATCAAGAAAAAAGACGACAATATTAAAATGTATTTGGACGCTCCAGTACAAGAGACTGCCGACAGCCCGGAAAATGTCACTGAAGAATTTATTGAAGAAGAAGAAATTCTTGAAGAAGTGAACTTCACAGAACCGGAACCTGTTGTTGAAGAGGAAGAGGTTGACAACTCGAACACTTCAACTGCCACGGCAACCGAAAAACCGGAGAAAGAAGAAGAGGACCTGGAGGAAATTAATCGGGAAGGAGACCGGATTTACAACGCCGTGTCCAGTCTGATGCATCTTCCACCGGAATCACCGGAAGTCCAAATCGAAATGAAAGCTTATTATAATTTGCTGGATCGCTTTTATAATTGCTCACCGAAGATGTTCCGCGGACTTGGGGATCTTTACGCCAATGATAGCCGATTCGCCAGAAACATTGACCGCCATGGAGCTGGCTTAGCC
This sequence comes from Metaplanococcus flavidus, assembly GCF_042675885.1. Classification (NCBI taxonomy): domain Bacteria; kingdom Bacillati; phylum Bacillota; class Bacilli; order Caryophanales; family Caryophanaceae; genus Metaplanococcus; species Metaplanococcus flavidus. The sequence continues at coordinate 20,916 of NZ_JBHTKI010000002.1, forward strand.
AAATATTTACGTGAAGCGATGTACATATTCGCTGACGGTCTTGCAGATGCTTGAACTCGTCGGCCCATGCGTGAATTGCGGGAAGGACATCTTTTGCCGTGACGGCTTTCTCGAAGGAGTCTACGTGGAAGGTGAAATTGTCTGTTTCAACTGCGCAGAGGAAGAATCATGAACATTTTGCAGAAATGAATAACATTAAAAAAGCTGCCCTATTGGGGCAGCTTTTTAAACTTTTTGAGTAAGAAATATGAAAACCGATATTGCGCAAAACAGCTTCGAAGGCAGTATCCGACGCCTGCGAGGATATTGCCTTTGCGACGAAGTGCGTAGCACTGCAGGAGCACAATTTTAAGGCTGCTCCTGTCTCTGCATCGCTACGCTAGCTTCGAGACATGAAAAACCGTTGCATCGCTGCGCTAGCTTCGTCGCAAAGACTCGGCCGAACTACCTTCGGCCAACCCTTGGCTCGCGTTGAGCTAACTCAGGACTTCGTCCGAGTGGATCTTGCACTTCGTCGGCATTCGCCTGCTCCCCTGGGCGTCTGCGCTGTTTTGCTCCATATCTCAGCTCTTTTTCTATAAAGGAATAGACGTTTAAATGTGTTGTATGTGAGAAGGTGAACACTTGCATTATCAGAACAGAATGAAGCGGCAGGCGGCGACTCCATCGGGAACCAGAGCTAGTCCTGAGACCCCGCAGGGAAGGTTTGACCGAACACCATTCGGTCGAACCTTTGCGACGAAGCGTGGAACGCTGCAGGAGCATCGGTTTTTCGAAGCGAGCGAGGAGGCTCAGGCAGCTCCCCGAGGAAAGCGTCCGCCTAGAGCGCAATGATTGGAGAAGTGGACAGTTTCTCGACAGCCTAAAAAAAGCTGCCTTATTGGGGCAGCTTTTTTCAACTTTCCAATTAAACTTCTGTAGTCTGTTTTAACGCATCGAGCCTCGCCTGCACTTCCGGGCCAGTCAAACCGTGTTCAAATGCGTAGCGGTTGCGCGGATGTTCGCGGCATTCATCAGAACATGAACGCATATATTTATGCTCATTTTCTTCCGTGCTGAGAATTTTCTTATTGCAGTCAGGGTTTGCACAGTTAACATAGCGTTCGCAAGGTTCACCTGTGAAATGATCTTTGCCGACAACGACGTGTTCGACCTGATTGACCGGCACCGCGATACGCTCATCAAAAACGTAAAGTTGGCCATCCCACAGCTCCCCCTTCACTTCAGGGTCTTTTCCGTAAGTGGCGATTCCGCCGTGCAATTGGGCAACGTCTTCGAACCCTTCTCTTTTCAGCCAGCCCGAGAATTTTTCACAGCGGATTCCCCCTGTGCAATAAGTCAAAATTTGCTTGCCTTCGAACATTTCTTTATTTTCCTGGACCCATTCCGGCAGATCTCGGAAGTTTTCAATATCCGGACGGACTGCTCCCCGGAAATGGCCAAGGTCATATTCATAGTCATTGCGTGCATCAAGCACGATTGTATTCTGGTCCTGCATACGTTTATAAAATTCAGCTGGCTCCAGATAGGTTCCAGTCAATTCATTCGGATTGATATCTTCTTCAAGTCCCAGATGGACAATTTCTTTTTTCGCGCGGACGTGCATCTTTTTGAACGCATGCCCTTCAGCTGCATCGATTTTAAAGACGATATCCGAAAAACGCTCATCGCTTTTCATCATCTCCATGTAAGCTTCTGTCTGTTCAAGTGTTCCTGAGCAAGTTCCATTGATTCCTTCATGGGAAACCAGAATGCGCCCTTTCAATTCGAGTTCCTTGCAGGCCGCCAAATGTTCAGCTGCAAACGTTTCCGGATCCTCGATCGGTGAATATAAATAATATAGTAAAACGTTGTGTGTATGATTTTGCATGAATCATACCCCCTATTCTTCAATTTGCCTTTGAGTCAAATAAACTTCAAAAACCTCAATCATTTTACAATAAATCACAGTAATATTCAACTTACGAAAAGCGACAGCGCCCGTTAAGCTCTGAAAGGCATAAGACGATTTGGCGAAGCGGCGTGTTTTCAGCCGCACAGCCAAAGTGGCTTATGACCCGAAGAGCTGGGCCGCTGGAGTCTGGACAGAGAAAAGCGACAGCGCCCGTTAAGCTCTGAAAGGCATAAGACGATTTGGCGAAGCGGCGTGTTTTCAGCCGCACAGCCAAAGTGGCTTATGACCCGAAGAGCTGGGCCGCTGGAGTCTGGACAGAGAAAAGCGACAGCGCCCGTTAAGCTCTGAAAGGCATAAGACGATTTGGCGAAGCGGCGTGTTTTCAGCCGCACAGCCAAAGTGGCTTATGACCCGAAGAGCTGGGCCGCTGGAGTCTGGACAGAGAAAAGCGACAGCGCCCGTTAAGCTCTGAAAGGCATAAGACGATTTGGCGAAGCGGCGTGTTTTCAGCCGCACAGCCAAAGTGGCTTATGACCCGAAGAGCTGGGCCGCTGGAGTCTGGACAGAGAAAAGCGACAGCGCCCGTTAAGCTCTGAAAGGCATAAGACGATTTGGCGAAGCGGCGTGTTTTCAGCCGCACAGCCAAAGTGGCTTATGACCCGAAGAGCTGGGCCGCTGGAGTCTGGACAGAGAAAAGCGACAGCGCCCGTTAAGCTCTGAAAGGCATAAGACGATTTGGCGAAGCGGCGTGTTTTCAGCCGCACAGCCAAAGTGGCTTATGACCCGAAGAGCTGGGCCGCTGGAGTCTGGACAGAGAAAAGCGACAGCGCCCGTTAAGCTCTGAAGTCTACGCAAAACCTAAAAACAGCCGCAGAGGCAGCTATTTTAGGCACGGCAGATTAAATAAATATCCACCTTAACATTTATTCCTCAGCAAACCCTATTTTTTACAGGTTTCCCAGAAAGACATGCAGAAATCGCTTCCGCATTCAATTTCATCATTTCCAGCCTTGTCCGGATACCGGCGCTTCCGATATGAGGCAGCACCGTCAGATTTTCGAGTTCAAGAAGTTTGTTGTCGAGAGGCAATGGCTCCTGTTCAAAAACATCCAAACCGGCAGCCCATATCTGATTTGTTTTCAACGCTTCATATAATGCTTCTTCATCAACTATGCCGCCCCTGGAGGCATTGATGAGACATGCTGTGTTTTTCATCAATCCCAGCTCACGCTTCCCGATCATTCCTCTGGTTTCTTCTGTCAAAGGCGTAAAAATCATTACAAAGTCGGACTGCGCCAGTAAGTCATCGAGTTCAGCATAATTTACATCCTCAAGGCTTCTGCGGGTCCGGTTATGGTATATGACGTTCATGTCAAAACCTTGCGCCCTTCTGCAGACGGCTTCGCCGATACGGCCCATGCCAATAATGCCCAGAGTTGCACCATAGACATCCTGGCCCGTCATGCCCATCGGCGTCCAGGATTTCCATTCACCTGATCGCACAGTTTTTTCGGCTTGTACCAGACGCCTCGCGGTTGCTAAAAGCAAAGCAAATGCAAGATCTGCAGTTGTTTGGGTCAGCACTTCCGGCGTATTGGTCACAGCGATTTTGTGTTTCCTTGCTGCATCCAGATCAATATTATTATAGCCCACCGCCAAATTGGAGATGATTTTCAAGTTCTCAGCCGTTTCAATTAATTCACTGTCAATCTGATCTGAAAGCATCGTCCACAATGCCGATGCACTTTTGGCTTCTTCAAGCAGTACTTCGCGAGGCACAGGCTGTTCTTCTTCCTGCCACATCCGCACCTCATAAGTATCTTCCAGGCTCTTGACCGCCTCATCGGGCAATTTCCGGGTAATGTAAATAATCGGCTTCATAAAACATCCTCCAATCCAATTGTCTAATTATTATAACAACTTATATTAAGCGCATCAATTTCCAGCTGTACAGCCCCTATTTCCCGTTCCTTTTATGGATGAAATACAAGATGCCCGCGACAGCGCCCAATCCCAATAAAATGTAAACGACATTTGAGTAGAGGTCCAGCTGATCCAAAATAATATCGCGGTTTTCGCCGACAGCCGCACCAGCAACGACGAGAAATGTGTTCCATATAACTGTTCCGGCAATCGTAAACAGTAAAAACGTTTTGACTTTCATGCCGGACATACCGGCGGGAATCGAAATAAGGCTTCGAACTACTGGAACCAGCCTTCCAAAAAACACCGCCCAAATGCCAAAGCGGTCGAACCAGGCATCCGCTTTGCGGATATCCTCTTTTTTAACGCGCATCCATTTGCCGTATTTCTCAACAAGACCTTCCAGCCGACTGTCGCTCAGCCATCTGCCGAGATAATACAGTATGATAGCTCCTGCAACAGAGCCGGCTGTTGCAGCTGCCACCACCCCGGCTATATTCAAATCTGCTGTAGCGGTCATAAAACCGCCCACTGTCAGGACAATTTCAGAAGGAATAGGCGGAAAAATGTTTTCGAGTAATATCAGCACAAATATTCCTGCATATCCGTAATCCTCCATTATTGCAGTTATCCAAGATTCCATCTAACCAACTCTCTCATTCAAGTATTTTGAAATTTTATCCGCACTGCCCATAATTCCGAGCGGCTGCCAATCCGGATCGGCGGCCCCCAGAAGCCGAAACCCGAAGATACAAGAAAATGGGTCGAATCTTTTAAGCGGTAACCATAATCGAGTTCAAATACTCTTTTGGTTATCAAGTGATTCGGCCACATTTGCCCTTTATGCGTATGGCCTGATATATGAAAATCAGCATTCAATTCAACCGGCGTCTTCAAATCAGAAGGAGTATGGTCCATCACGATCCACGGCAAGTTACCTGCCGGTTTTAAACTTTCGATCGGATGCCTGTTGCCATTAGTACGTTCCTCTCTGCCAGTCAGATAACATTTGCCTTCGATTTCCACTGTTTCGTCCCTCAATATCGTAACGCCCGACTCTTCCATGACACGCACCAGCAAAGGGATTTTCTTGCCATAATATTCGTGGTTCCCCAAAACGCCGAACACGCCATATTTTGATCTCAGCTCCTTCATAACTTCAGACATCCCATATCTTGTATACCAGATGGGATCGTCGTCCACCAGGTCCCCGGCCAATAAAACCAGATCCGGCTCCACCCCATTGCTCAACGTGACAAAACGCTTCAAATGGCGTTTACCTGACAAGACGCCGAGATGAAAATCAGACGCAATGACGATATTCATATCTTCACCGCTCCCCTTCACCGTAATTTCTTTTTGGCGAATGACGGGGCTGTAAGCGAGAAAAGTACCAACTAAAAAAATCAGCAGCAGAACGGTTGCGGCTACCGAGCCAATGATTTGTACTTCGCGGTGATGGTCAACAACAAGCACTGCAAAATGCGCAATCGGTACCAGCAGCAGAGTATATTGGAAAAACCCCAGCCAGTATGATCCGGCAATTGTAAAGCCCAGCCATTTATGCCCAATCATCCCGATAAAATAACTGAAAGCAAGCGCTGCCCAGAAAAATGCAAAGAGCCACCCATTCACCGGCACTGAAAAACTTAACAGCCATACAAACACAGCCCATCCTATGTATCCTGCAAGAGCACCATAAATTATCAAGACACTAACCCCAGCAGTAACTTGCTTCACGAATCGCCACCTCTTTTCGGTCTGCTTCCATTATACCCTTCCACCTCCTTCTGCTAACTACCCGGCATCGACTAAGCCTCAAGTCTGATAAAAAGATGCAGTAGCAGACCGTGTTGCCGTTTCCCAAGCCTTGATAAGATTAAGTTAGAAATTGAGAGGAGGAAACAACTTGAACAAATTTTGGATGACAGTCATCGGCGTGATCGCCGGCATTATCGCTCTGTCGAATTTGGGGCCCATCATCGGCCTGGCTTTTTCAGGAGTAATCATCTATATAGGTGTCCACTACTACTTGAGAAGCACATCGACAGCCGCAAAAATCCTTTGGGCAATCGTAGGAACAGTTGGAGCTTTATCAGCTGTTTCCAATGTACCGGCCATAATCGGCGTGCTGGCAATCGCAGTATTATGGTACATCTATAAAAACTGGAACGAAGAAACGATTGCTGCCCCGGTGAAAAATGATCCTTTTACAAATTTCGAAAAACAATGGGACAAGCTTACTAAATAAGGAGGAAAACAAATGACGACATTATGGCAACGTTTAAAATTTGCAGCAGCAACAGACATGGATGCAATTCTGGATAAAAAAGAAGAAAAAAATCCGCTCGGTTTATTGAACAAATACATTCAGGAAGCGGAAAAAGAAACCGAAAAGGCCGGGCAGTGGCTTGAACGTCAAACGACCCTTGGCAGCAAGCTGGAAAAAGAGCTTGAGGAAGCGCAAAGCTTTCTTGAAAAGCGTCAGGCACAAGCTGACTTGGCGCGCACAGCTGGTGAAAACGATTTATCCGCATTCGCCGACCAGGAAGTGGCCGCATATACTTTCCAGGTGGATGAACTTCACAGGGCTTTGGAGGAAAACAAAGAAGAAAGCGTCGTTCTCGAGCAGCGTTACGAGGAAATGAAGCATAAGGTCAAGGATATGAAAATCCGCCAGCTTCAATTGATGGGCAAAGAAAACTCGACGCGAGCCCATTACCAGATGGATAAAATCCTGAACCCTGAACTCGTGGCAGAACGCATTGGTTCTTATGACGACATGGCAAGCTATATTAAATCTCTTGGCAATAAAGTCGAAGAGCGGCATGAACGGTCCACCATGGAGCGCCGGCTGGAAGCGCTGGAAAAAAACAGCGCGCATTCAAAAGAAATTGTGTAAGCTGGAGTAAGGGGGATTTCTTCCCTCTTACTTTTCTGCTGCAAAGAAGGAGGCGAAAACAGCGATGAATCATTTCTCAACCAACAGACAGGCATTTTTTGCCTTGAGTGCTTTATTCCTCATATTCCTGGAGGCTGCTTTTCTCGGAAACGGCAGCGTGTTTTTGGTTCTTCTTGGCATCGGACTCATTTATTACAGCAATAAAAACAGCCCCAAATACCGGAAATCCTATTTTGGGACCGGTTTTGTCCTGATCGGCATTTCGATTCTTTCCATGTGGAGTCTTCGCCTGTTTATCCTGGCGGCTGCGATCTACTTATTGGTCCGTTTGTGGAAAGGTGAAGAATGGCAGCAGAAAGTGCCATTAGAAGGACAAGTTGATAAAGGGCTGATCCAAAATAAATTCTTCTCTGCACAGGCTACTCCGATTGAATCCTATGAATGGAAAGATATCCATATTCAGGGCTTTGTCGGCGATTTGCTGATTGATGCAACTCAAACTGTCCTGCCGAAAAAACCTTCACTCATTTCGATTCGCCAGGGATTCGGCCGGGTTCGGCTCATCATTCCATACGATGTGCCTGTGCGGGTTTATTATTCAACGGTTTTTGGTGATGCGCGATTTTTTAATGGCGATAAACAACGGTTGTGGTACGGGTCCGTTCACACACAGGACGGCTATGAACACGCAACAGACAGCAAGACGGAATTGATCGTCACCATCGCTACCTGGATGGGGGATGTCGAGGTGATTCGCCGATGAGACAGATTCTGCCCCGCAGTTTATTTTTCATGGCCTTATTCGCCACAATCATTTTCAGTATTTTGATCGCCCTTCTCGGCTTGCCGGCTGTAAATACCTGGTCTGTCCTGTGGCAAGATTTTGTTGCAGGGCTCCCCTTCGGCGTCTGGCTCTTCGTATTGATGGTGGCGCTGTCCGCGGGGATTGCCTGGTGGACCGAATCCCTTTCGCGTTCGAAAGTCCAGGATATCGAAGAGATATTCCAGGCTCTTCTGCGCAACGAAGACCAGACCGTCATTGAAGCGGCAAAAATGAAGACGTTGCCGCCAAAACTTTCGACATCGATCCTGAAAATCCAAAAGTTGCTGGAATCCCAGCGAAGAAGTTTAGCGCGGATTGCCAACGAACGAGCCGAAACACAGGATCAGCTTATTCAGGAACGTCTTGTCATGGAGCGCCAGCGGCTGGCGCGGGAATTGCACGATTCGGTGTCCCAGCAATTATTCGCAGCTTCGATGCTGTTGTCTTCCATGACCGAAGGAAAAGAAGCATCTCCGGGTTTATTGCAGACAGAAAAAATGGTCCAGCAGGCACAGCTTGAAATGCGTGCATTATTGCTGCATCTGCGGCCGGCTGCCCTTCATGATAAGAGTTTGCGCCAAGGCTTATTCGAACTGGTATCCGAGTTGAAAGAAAAAGTCCATTTTACGATTGAACATAAACTCGAAGAAGTGCCTCTCCAAAAAGGTGCCGAAGATCACTTATTCCGTATCGCCCAGGAAACCTTATCGAATACATTGCGCCACTCAAAAGCAACCGAAGTCCATATATTATTTATTGAACGGGATAATTTTGCCATTTTACGCATCCAGGACAACGGTGTCGGTTTTGAAAGTGAACAGTCGAAATCGACTTCCTACGGGTTGAAGCATATCGAAGAACGGGCTATAGAAATCGGCGCTACCAGTAAGATCGTGTCTGTTCCTTCTGAAGGAACCATCGTAGAAGTAAAAGTACCAATCGAAAGGAAGATTCCTGATGATACGAATTCTGTTAGTTGATGATCATGAAATGGTTCGCATCGGCGTTTCCGCATATTTGCAGGCTCAGGAAGATATGGAAGTGGCCGGTGAAGCGGTCAACGGGGAAGAAGCGGTGAAAATGGCGCTGGAACTTCGGCCGGATGTCATCCTGATGGATATGGTAATGCCGGTGATGAACGGCGCCGAGGCGACTGAAGCAATCATCAAAGAGTGGCCGGAAGCGAAAATTATGATTGTCACATCTTTCCTTGATGACGACAAAGTTTATCCGGCGTTGAAAGCCGGAGCCGTCAGTTACATTTTAAAAACTTCGAAAGCTTCGCGCATCGCTGACTCGATCCGCGAAACGATGAACGGCATGCCGGTTCTCGAACCTGAAGTGATGAGCAAAATGATGAAGCAGATGCGCCACGAACGTGTGCTGCACGAGGATTTGACCGAACGGGAAATGGAAATCCTACTGCTGCTCGCACATGGCTATACGAATCAGGAAATTGCTGATGAGCTGTACATAGCGTTAAAAACTGTAAAATCCCATGTCAGCAATCTGCTGAGCAAACTGGAAGTCCACGACCGGACCCGGGCTGTCATTTACGCTTTCCAGCATAAGTTGGTGGCTCCACCTGAATAAAGAAAAGCGGAAGCGCCCGTTAAGCTCTGAAAGGCATAAGCCGATTTGGCGAAGCGGCGTGTCTTCAGCCGCACAGTCGCGAAAAGCGGAAGTGCCTGTTCAGCTCTGACAGGTATAAGGCGACCCAGAGAAGTGGCGCTCTTTGCCACGCAGCTGGGTTGACTTATATCCCGATGAGCTAGGCACTGGAGTCTAGACATAAAGTGGCTTATGACCCGAAGAGCTGGGCCGCTGGAGTCTAGACAGAGAATAACGGCCCTAACCGTTCTGCTCTGGAGTCTGGTCAATAAATTAACCCATAATAAAAAAGGCGGCCGAGGCCGCCTTTTTTACGTGTGCTTATTTCCCTTTGAACGGGTCCTGCTTATTACGGTTTCGTCCTGCTCTTTTAGCACGTCCATCTTTATTGGAGTTCTTTGGCAAGTCAGTTGATATGCCTTTCTTGTCTTTAGTGTCATTTAATCCCTCGTTCGAACGACTTTCATCCGTGGAGGTTTTCTCTATGATTGGATCAGTTACTGTTTTCTCGTCTTTCTTGCTCTTTGTTCCATCGTATGGATATCTCTCATCCGGCGAGGTTTTTTCTACTATCGGGTCAGTCGCCGCTTTCGCTTCTTTGGCAAGGCCCACTTTTTTGGCTTCTGCTTCCCGCTTCTTCGTCTCCCATTCTTCGTGATCAACTTCGGTTTCTTTCAGGCTCGTTTCCATTCGGTCCAAATAACGCGACGCATGTTCTCTGCCCCCTAATCCGAAAGCGAGACCGAATGCCAATGCTGCTCCTCCCAAAATCAGGATGAAGGCCGCGTTGATGATGGAAGCTGCGATGCCCAATTGATCGAGTGCCATAAAGAATGCGAATGCAAGAATGGCATATTTTGCGACATACCGCAGTACATGCGGTCCGCCGGAAGATTTCTTGAAGACGCTGCCGATAAAATCTTCTGCCAAATTCGCTAGCCAGAACCCAACAGCAAGAATAATGAGGGCTGCGATGACTGCAGGAATATAAGCGAAAATCCCTGTTGCCAAAGTGACCATGAACGCAAGCCCCAATAACTGCAGCGCTTCAACAGTGAATAAAAGGACAATCAATATCTGGGCCACGATGCCGATGATGTTGGCAAGTGAATTTGCAGATGGAACTGCATCCGGGTCTGCTGTTTTATTCATTCCCATTTTTTCAGTCAGGGAATCGGCACCAAGATTCTTCATCAATTGGACAACAAAATCTTTGATCCAGCGTCCAATGATGATTCCGGCTAAAATCAGCAGGATTGCCACGATGATATTCGGAATCATGGCCATAATGTCATTCAGCATGGCGATTGCCGGTCCGGAAATTCCACGCAGGGCAAGAACTTCAAGTGCCGCAATCGTCACAGGAAGCATGATCAGTATAAACGCAATGATGCCGATGACATTCGAGACGCTGGTGCCGCTGAAAAACTGGGAAATTTTCAGCTTTGCAGCCAGTCGGTCTGTGCCGATCGATTCGAGGAATTTCGAAAGAATTTTCTTAACGATGGTCGCTGCAATCCAGCCAATCGCAAAGATGATTGCTGCTGCAATCAATTTCGGGATAAAATTCAGGACGCTGGCAAGCATATTTGAGAATGGCTCACTTACCCCGTCAATACTCAGCGCACTGAGGACTGCCGGGAGAAACAGCAACAGAATCAGATAGAAAGCGATGTTAGCTGCAGTTTCAGTCCACTTTACTGTATCGTCTTTTGATACACCAGTCTTTTTCTTGACTTTGCTGAAATCGAACTTTCTCCCCGCCATTAAAATCAGGCGTTTGACAACCGTGGCCAGAACCCAGGCCAAAAGAAGAATCAGCCCAGCTTTTAGAATGCTTAGGAACGCTCCCGACAAGTTATCAAAGATGCCCATGAACGGTGCTCCGATTGCTCCAAGGTTCAAAATATTGAAGAAAATCGCAACAGTGAAAAGTAAGATTAATACGAATATGACTTTACTGATGATTTTCGACAGGCTGTATTTCTGCTGGCTCATGCCCGCCTTTTCATCCAACTTTGATTTGTCCAATAATTTGTAAACTGCTTTCTCTACCATCTTGGCTACAATAAAACCGATAATAAGGACAAGAATCGCCAAGAGAATTTCAGGAAGCGCGTTCATAAAATTATTGAAGTAGCCGCTAGTATCCATTTTTTAACCTCCATTCAATTTTGTGTAGTCTCTATTGATATCCCCTAGCCTCTTTTTTTCAAAACATTCAAGCAATTTATGTACCACATAAAAACGGCTGCACCCTTTTGGGACAGCCGTCAAAACTCATTTATACACTTGGCAGTGAGACCGTCACTTTAAAAAGGTCGCCGTCCACTTCGATCTTCATCTTTCCGCTATGGAGATCGACTATCGACTGGGCAATAGCGAGTCCAAGGCCCGACCCTTCCGTTTGCCTTGCTACATCGCCGCGTTTAAAACGCTCAAATAATTCATCTGTATTTTCTCCCAATTCGAAACGGGTAACGTTTTTCATCACAAACTCGGCTTCGCCATTTGTTTCTTTCAAACTTGCAAAGACCCGGGTTCCCGGCAATGCATACTTGATGGCATTCAAAATCAGGTTATCCAATACGCGCCACCACTTTTGACCATCTGCCATTATATAAACCGGCTGCTCAGGGATCGAAATCCGGAAATCCAGGCCCGATGAAGAAATATCTTCCGCATGTTCGGCAAAAGCTTGTGTCTTCAGTTGTGTAAAGTCCACTCGCTGGCGGTGCAGCTCCATATTGCCGCTTGCCATCTTCGAAACTTCAAAGAGGTCTTCGATGAGCGTTTTTAACCGCTGTGATTTTCTGTCCAGAATTTCTGCATACATCAATCGATCCTCTGTCGACAGGTCCGGCGTCTTCATTAAATCCGTGTAAGTGATGATGGAAGTCAGCGGAGTCCGGAGATCGTGACTTACATTCGTAATCAATTCCGTTTTCAGCCTTTCGCTTTTCGCCTGTTCTGATACCGACAGGCGAACACCTTCTTTTAACCGGTTCAGATGGATTGCGTGCTGCGCAAGCGGCGATCTGCCGCGCACTGGAATTTGTTCATTCAAGCTGCCGTCCGCAATCGCACGGGTGCTGTCCATCAGAATGTTCAAGTAGCCGAAGCGCTTCATCATGAACAATAGTACCGGTAGTCCGATGAAGAGAGTGGCAGGTATCCAGACAATTATCGCAGCCTGTTGAATAATGACCAGCAAAGTCCCAAAGCCCCAGAAGAAGATTACAATTAACAGGATCAACATTTGAACACCGATCGATTTTTTCAGAAATGCGAAACGTGCCATCTGCATCGACCTGAAAAAATAACTGTTCTTAAACTCTTCCATTACCATTTCTGTGTTTTTGTAATGCGAAACAATCCAAACAATCTGCAGGATCGTCAGAACAAAGAACAACAGAGTCAGCAGCAAATACTTCAGCGTCTGCAGGATAAAATAACTGATGTCATTGTAATAGATATAGTCCAGCACGGACAATGTGCCGACCAGGCCAAATGGCAGAGCAAGCACCGCGCTTATCAGCAGCAGACCTGCTTTGACTTCAAACGGCCAGCTCTTCCACTTGGAATAAAACGGCATTTTCACAAAGTTATTTTGTTCGAAGCGCAGCTTAGTTAACAACAGTACAATTCCGGCAATCGCCAGTGCACCCATGATATAGAGCACATTTTTGACTGTCGAATGCTGAATGATGCTTGCACCATTATCACTGGCTGCAAGAAGCTCACGGTCAATCTGTATTGTCCCTGTAAATTCAGCATTTGAAGCAGGCAAGTACGTATCGGTATTATTGTAATTTGTATAGAACATCTCTTCATTATCTGCCTGAAGCGGCACAGCATCAGTGTATTCCTTCTCGTAATACGGACGGCTGTTCAAAACACCTTTCGTGAAGTTTTCGCCTGTCTCCGTATTGATCAGATCATATACATAATAGGAATAAAAAGAACTGAAGTTTGCCTCATCATTCATGATTTCATTGATGGCAACTCTTTCCGCCCGCAATTTTTCTTCCTGAATCTTTTCGCGAACGGTTTCATCATCCGAAAAGTTATTCCGGATTTCTTCGATTTTTCCGTCACGCTCTTCTGTCAGAATTTCCACCAGGCTGTCATTTTCATTTTCGAGTGCTTCTTCGATATCAGGATTGTATTGATCCTGAATACTTTGAATCTGCTGCGCCAAGGTGCCGTATCTGGTGCGGTATTCTTCAATTTCGTCTTCTGAAACCGTGAACTCCGTGTCAGATGTCGGCGGATCGAGTTCCAATACAATCAGCCGGTTGATAAAGTGATTGTATTCTTCCTTGAATTCAGTGGTCTCGAGATAAGATTTTCCAAAGTATTTCGGTCCCAGCTCCATTACGCTGAAAATTCCGATCAGCACGATGGATAAAGTTATAAGCCACAGCCATTTTTTCATCATTAAATATCTCCTTTGGACATCGTTCGAAGAGATGCCAGTAAATCAGTGGCAGGATTGCCAAAAAAGATTTCGACAAAGAATGCCAGACAATAAAGCAGAGTGAAACAGGCCAACGTCACAGCAATCACAGACCAGATATCATTTTTCAATTTTGTAGCCAATGCCCCACACCACCTTTAAGTATCTTGGATTCTTCGGATCCGTCTCAATCTTTTCCCTGATTTTCCGTATATGGACCGCCACGATATTTTCAGCGTTATAAGCCGGTTCGTTCCAGACTCGTTCATATATATCGCGTATCGAAAATACACGCCCCGCATTGACCATCAACAATTCAGTGATTTTAAATTCAATCGGAGTCAGTTTTACGGAATCCCCGTGAAGCAACACTTCTTTCGCATCCGAATCCATAACCAACCCATCGATTTCGATGCGCTGTGATTTGTCCTGATACGTCCCAAGACTAACGTAACGTCTCAGTTGTGATTTGACCCGCGCCACCAATTCCATCGGATGGAACGGTTTTGTCACATAATCGTCAGCCCCTACTGAAAGGCCATGGATCTTATCTGAGTCCTCGGCTTTTGCGCTGAGCATAATAATTGGGATATTTCGCTGTTCCCGAATTTTGAAGGTTGTCGAAATACCGTCAAGCATCGGCATCATTATATCCAAAACGATGACATGGACTTCATTGGCTTCAAGCAATTCAATTGCCTTTTGGCCATTTTCAGCCTTCAGCACACGATAGCCTTCATTTTTTAAATAGATTTCGATGCCGTCACGGATATCCTGATCATCATCCGTAACCAATACCGTAAATTGAGTCATCTCTTCGCCTTCTTTCTTCACTAAACTCATCATAAAGAATAAATCTTAAGCCCAGACCAGTATAAATATGAAGAAATTCTTAAGAAAGTTCCATGCCTTCTTCAGCTTTTCTCCTTTTGCCCAGTGTCAGGATTAAAATGCCGCCGAGCAATAAACAGATTCCTGCCCAGGATAAGCCGCTCAGGACTTCCCCCACTACCAATACTCCGAGAACTGAGGCGGTAAGCGGTTCAGCCAATGATAAGGTAACCGCAGAAGATGAGGGGATCCTCTTCAATCCTCTTGAAAATAAAATATAGGCAAGACTGGTCGTGGCAATCCCCAAATATAGAATAATTCCCGTATCTGCAGGAATAACAATATAAGAAATATCAAAGAAGAATAATGATGGCATCAAAAAAACAGCCGAAACGGAAAAAATGAGCGCCACTGCCGGAACTGGCTCCATCGATCCAAGAACATTTTTACTGGCAATTGCATAAAGTGCGAATGATAAACCTGCTCCCAGCGCCATAGCGACACCGAGTGAATTGACATCCGCTGCCCCCTTATTCGCGAACAGTAAAATGCAGCCGATGATCGCCATTGCAGTAGCCGAAATCCAAATGCGGTCCGGGCGCCTTTTCAAAAACAGCCATTCGATCACACCGGCAAGCACCGGTGCACTTCCGATGGCCACAACCGTGCCGATTGCGATTCCGGTCAGTTGCACCGATGAAAAGAACAGGGGCTGAAAAAGCGCCATGCTGACAGCGGCAACGACAGCAGCCGGCCACGGAATATTGTGAAAGCTGAAACCTTTTGTCATTAATACAAACAGCAGCAAGGAAAATCCGCCGATCATCAGGCGGAATGCGCCGATTGTCAGCGGATGCGCTTCCCCTGAAATGAAATTTTGCGCTGTGCCGGTTGTGCCCCAAAGCATCGCCGCCAGCAGCACCATGATATATGGCATTGCGTTCATCTATTACACCTCTGACTTCCAGTTATATCAATTACCATACCATTATTCCAATCGTTTGAGATACTGCTCACCAGCTATTATAATAAAAGAAAAAGAGGAGGCGATCTTATGTATATGACAGTCCCGGAAACTGCTACTTTTTTGTCCATGCCGCAAGAGCAAGTCAGAAGATATATATTGGAAGGACGCATCAAAGCAGTGCACGATGGAGAACAATACATGGTCAACACCTCTCAATTCGACACCCATTTCCAGCAGCTCGAGCTTGCCAAACAGCAATTGGAAGAATGGAAAGCGACGCCGATTCCAGATGATGTGGATATCAAAGATGAAGATTGAAAAGAAAAGCGGAAACGGCCGCTCAGCTCCGACAAGCGTAAGACGATCTGGCGAAGCGGCATGTTTTCAGCCGCACAGTCTCGAAAAGCGGAAGTGCCTGTTCAGCTCTGACAGGCATAAGGCAGACCAGCGAAGTGGCGCTCTTTGCCACATAGCTGGGTTGACTTATGCCTGTCAGAGCTAGGCACTGGAGACTAGACACCAGAGTGGCTTACGACTCGAGGAGTTGGCCGTTGGAGTCTGGACACCGAAAAGCGACGGTGCCCGTTAAGCTCTGAAAGGCAAGAGGTGGACCAAATGTAATTTGGTCCACCTCTTTGCGACGAAGCTAGCGAAGCGATGCAACGCCCTTTCATGTCTCGAAGCTAGCGCAGCGGTGCAGAGACAGGAGCAATAAGGCTTTTGACAGACCAGCGAAGTGGCGTTCTTTGCCGCGCAGCTGGGCTGACTTATGACCCGAAGAGCTGGGCCACCGGAGTCTGGACACCGAAAAGCGACGGTGCCCGTTAAGCTCTGAAAGGCATAAGTCAGACCAGCGAAGTGGCGTTCTTTGCCACGCAGCTGGGCTGACTTATGACCCGAAGAGCTGGGCCACCGGAGTCTGGACACCGAAAAGCTGCCGTTAGCGTCTGAACAGCATACAAAGAAAAAGCATCCCGCAAAAATTGCGGGATGCTTTTTTTATATTTGTTTCATCGAGTCGCCTTAACCTGTTCTTCTTTATATAGAAACTTCCCGACAAACCCGCTCCATTTTCCGAACTCCACCAGAAATCCATCGTGGCCGAAATCTGTTTCGATGATTTCCCAGGATGCATCTGCCTGCTCTGCCAGCCAGGGAATCATCAGTTCAGCCGGATACAAAAGATCATGCGTATACGAAATTGAAAGAATCGGACATGCCACCTTCCGTCCCTCCAGATCATGGCTGTTCATAGCTTTCAATAAAATCAGGTAGCTATTGGCATCAAAACGCTGAGCCAGTTTACTGCCCTGATAATCCAAATACGATTCTACCTCAAAATTGTTTCCACTTCCGGAACGCCCGAAGCGCTCGTTAAATAGTTTGCCGGTCCGGTAACTGATCATCCCTGCCATCCTTGCAAGATGAAACCCTTTGAAATCACAGGATCCTGTGTAGTGTCCATTTTGAAAATCAGGATCATTTTCAATCGCTTGAATGCCAATGTGATTAAAAGCCAGCGCATAACTGGAGAACGACGGGGTGACCGCAAGCGGCACGATTGTTTCTATATATTCCGGATAGAGCGCTCCCCATTCGAGTGTTTTCATGCCCCCGAGTGAACCGCCGATAACTGTCTTTAATTTCTCAATACCCAAAATTCTCAATGCTTGATATTCGGCACGCACCATATCTTTTATGGTCAACAATGGAAAATCCGAACGGTACGGTGCCCCAGTTTGCGGATTAATTGATAACGGACCCGTGGAACCATGGCAGCCGCCCAGCACATTAAAGGAGATTACCTGGAATTTATCTGTATCCAAAGTTTTGCCGGGACCTGCCATGCCGCTCCACCACCCCGGCTGTTCTTCGGTGCCGACAGCATACTGATCTCCCGTCAATGCATGGCAAATCAGTATTGTCGGGTTGTCGAAATTGCCGTTCCGCTCATATGCCAATTCCACTCCTTCGAGCACAACTCCTGATTCCAATGCCAGATCCCCGATGGCTACTGTCTTCATGCCATTCTCCTCCTATACTTGCTGAACTGCTGCGGCTTTGATGGCCTGCTCCAAGTCAGCGATCAGATCTTCCGGGTTTTCCAGTCCGACCGACAGACGAATCATTTCTTCTGTCACACCGGATTGTTCCAATCCTTCTGCGTTCAATTGCTGATGCGTTGTGGATGCCGGATGGATGATCAGCGATTTTGCATCTCCCACGTTTGCCACATGGGACCACAGGCTGACTCCATCAATCACTCTCCTGCCAGCATCCCTTCCGCCTTTGATGCCGAAATTGACGATTGAACCAAAAGTATCTTTTAGATATTTTTGGGCCAGTCCATGTGAGGGATGATCTTCGAATCCGATGTAATTGACCCATTCAACCTGCGGATGGCTGCGTAAATAGTCGGCGATAATTCCGGCATTGCTGCTGTGCCTCGGCAAGCGCAAATGCAGCGTTTCCAGGCCCTGCAAGAAAATATGTGCACTGTCTGGGCTCAATGAGGGTCCGAAATCACGCAATAGCTGAACACGCAATTTTGTCGCGAAAGACGCCCCTTCCGCGTCAATTCCATAACGGATACCGTGATAGCTGTCATCAGGCTCCGTATAATTCGGAAATCTTTCATGGTTCCAATTGAATTTCCCACCATCCACGGCAATTCCGCCGATTGCTGTACCGTGCCCGCCGATCCATTTGGTCGCTGAATGAATGACCACATCTGCACCGAACGCGATAGGATTGCTGCCAAAAGGCGAAGCGAATGTATTGTCGATTAACAACGGAATATTGTATTCATGGGCAATCTCTGCCACCCGCTCCACATCAAAAACATTGAGACTCGGATTGCCGATAGTTTCGCCAAAGAAAACTTTCGTTTTGTCGGTAACGGCTGATCGGAAGTTTTCGGGATCTGTGCCATCGACGAATTTCACGGTAATGCCGTAGCGCGGTATAGTTTTTGCGAATAAATTATAAGTGCCCCCATAAAGATTACTGTCCGCCACCACTTCATCTCCGGCTTCTGCGATGTTCATAACCGAAAAGGCGATTGCCGCCATTCCTGAAGACAATGCGACTGCAGCCGTCCCACCTTCAAGCAGCGCCACACGCTGTTCAAAGACATCCACTGTCGGATTCATAATACGTGAATAGATATTCCCGGTTTCTTTCAACCCGAATAAATTTTGTGCATGTTCTGTATCCCGGAATACATAGGAAGTTGTTTTATGGATCGGTACCGCTCGTGCGCCTGTTTCCGGATCGGGCTGCTGGCCGCCGTGAAGTAAAAGTGTCTCTGGTTTGAAATTCGTCATTTTTTATTCCTCCATAAATTTTATTAGATGGTCCTTAAAGTAGACGAGGGAATAGAAAAAAGGCCCCCTTCTAATTAGAAGAGGGCCGCTGTATACGGAGTTTCCTCCTCTCATCTGCCAAACTGTCGTTCCAGTCTGTAGGAATTAGCACCTTTCCAAGCTGGGTTGCTTGTTGGTTGCCGGGCATCGCAGGGCCTATTCCCTCCGCCACTCTGGATAAGAGTATTCAGATTCAGTTTTCCATCTTGTTGAGAAGTATAAATAATGATACGATATTTTGTCAAGGAGGTTGTCGGATAATTTTGAAACTTCCTTCTTATTCATACGTTTAATATTAAGAAAGGCAGGGGCAAACTATGATTTTATGGATTTTTTCCGCACTTATTTCAGGTTATTTAATTGGCTGCCTGCATGGCTCAGTTGTCGCACAACTTTTATCGGGCAAAAATATCAAATCAACAGGTGTGAAAAATTCGGGAGCAGCGAATGCCGCAATCGTTCTTGGCTGGAAATACGGGGCAATGGTGGCGTTTCTTGATATTGCCAAAGGTTTTGCCGCAGTCCTGGCCATGCGCTTTTTGCTTGGCGCGAGCAGCCTGCCCGCAGAAACGGTTTGGGCGATCCTCTTTTTCATCGCTGCCGGGGTAGTTCTCGGCCACAATTTTCCGTTTTATATGAAATTTAATGGCGGCAAAGGAACGGCAGCAGTCATTGGCGTGATGATTGCGCTGGACTGGAAACTCGGATTACTCGGACTGGCGCTCCTCATTGCCATTGCACTTGCCACAGATTATCTGGTAATCGGCGTGCTGGCCCTGTATGCAATGTTCATCATTATCGCGTTTTGGCCGGCAGAAGGCTTGTGGCCCTATGTTATCGCGCTTGCACTGATGGCAATGTCGCTATGGAAACATCTTGAAAATATCAACCGTATCAGGGATGGCTCTGAAAATAAAGTCTCTGCCGTACTGCGAAAAAAAGCTGCAGACTCCCATTGAGGGCTGCATTTTTTTCATTCCTTACAAGATTTACAGATTTCTTTTTATTCATGTTAAAATAAGGACAATACATATTTCAGGAGGCCTTTAATCATGATTGAAACTTTAATCGAGCGATTGATCCGTTATGCAAAAATCGATACACAATCCAATTTCGAGAACCTGGAAACCCCGTCCACACCCGGACAATGGGATCTTTTGCGGGAATTGGAGAAAGAAATGAAAGAAATCGGTTTGGAAGACGTAGATATGGATGCCCATGGTTATCTATTCGGCACACTGCCGGCCACTTCCGACAAAGAGCTTCCAGTTATCGGATTTCTTGCCCATGTTGATACAGCTACCGACTTTACCGGCAAGAACGTCAACCCGAAACGTGTAGACAATTATGATGGCAAAGATGTGCCGTTGAATGATTCGATTACAATGACCGTCCAGGATTTCCCGGATCTGCAAAATTACATCGGCCATACGCTGATTACAACGGACGGCACCACCCTGCTTGGAGCAGACAATAAAGCCGGTGTCGCTGAAATCATGACGGCGATGGAATATCTCATTCAGCATCCGGAAATTGAACATGGTAAAATCCGTGTCGCTTTCACTCCGGATGAAGAGATCGGGCGAGGCCCCCATAAATTCGATGTTGAGCGATTTGGTGCCGACTACGCCTACACAATGGACGGCGGCCCTCTTGGTGAACTTCAATATGAAAGCTTCAATGCAGCTATAGGAAAGTTGACTGTTCAGGGAAAAAGTGTCCATCCCGGGTCAGCTAAAGACAAAATGTTGAATGCATCGACCATCGCCATCAAGTTCCAGAACGCTATGCCTGAAAATGAAGTTCCTGAAAAGACGGAAGGCTATGAAGGATTCATTCATCTGAACAATTTTAAAGGTGATGTCGAGCAAGCTACTTTAATCTATATCATCAGGGATTTTGACAAAGACAAATTCGAAGCGAAAAAAGCGCATATGCAGCAAACAGCCCAAAAGCTTCAGGAACAATTCGGAGCAAACGTGCTCACTCTTGAACTTGAAGATCAATATTACAATATGAGAGAAAAAATCGAACCTGTCATGGAGATCGTGGACGCGGCAGAAAATGCCATGAAGACGCTCGGCATCGAACCCCACATTGTCCCTGTCCGCGGAGGAACTGATGGTTCACAGCTTTCCTACAAAGGAATGCCAACACCGAATATCTTTACAGGCGGCGAAAATTATCATGGCAAATACGAGTTCATCTCTGCAGAAAATATGGAAAAAGCTGCACAGCTGATCGTCGAAATGGTGAAAATCGAAAAATAAAAAATGAAAGCCGATATTCCACAAAACAGCTTCGCTTGCCTGGGGGCTCGCGCTGAGCTAACTCGAGGCTTCGCTCGAGTGGATCTCAGCACTTCGCTTGGTCCCCTGGGCGTCTTCGCTGTTTTGCTCCATATCTCAGCTCTTTTTCTATAAAGGAATAGACTTTTAAGTGTGTTGTATGTGAGAAGGTGAACACTTGCATTATCAGCACAGAACAGAATGAAGCGGCAGGCGGCGACTCCATCGGGAACCAGAGCTAGTCCTGAGACCCCGCAGTGAGCGAAGCGAGCGAGGAGGCTCAGGCAGCTCCCCGAGGAAAGCGTCCGCCTAGAGCGAAATGATTAAAAAAGTTGTCGGTTTCTCGACAGCCAGAAAAAATGCGCCCAAGTGGGCGCATTTTTTTGTTTACAGTATACTTCTTCCATTCTGTGCCAGCGCGTAATGAATGCCGTGTTGCAAGGTCTGAAAGCAATTGAATTTCAGGATGTCAATTCCGCTTTCACCGATCACCATGCTCATTTTCGGCGAAATTCCCACCAGAATCGTCTCAGTTCCGATAAGCCCGGCAGTGGCACCCAGTTTTTCAATCAAGGCAGCCGCCTGACGGTTGAAATTACTATTGAGGCCTGTCAGATCCAGCACCAAATATTTCGCTTTGTATGTCGGCAGATTCTGCAGTGTTTTGATCATCAATTCCTCTGACCGCTCTTCGTCGTATGTACCGAGCAGCGGAACCACTACGATGCCTTCCAGCACCGGGATGATCGGTGATGACAATTCCTTTATGAGCATCGTCAGCTCGGAAGTTTTTTCTTCCACCAATTTCTCAAGCTGTCGGATCTCACGCGCTTCACTCGCCCGGGCCAGCCGGTGAATGTTTTCTTCAATAGTTTTTTCTGAGGGGAAATAACGGATGATACTTTCATTGAATCCATCGATTTGGTAATGAACAACTTCATACCAGATATTCTTCTCAAAAAGTTCGGTGAAAATTCCTGCGTAATGTGCGGGAAGAAAATTTCCTCCGGTTGTTTTCTGCTGGGCGACATTGATTTTATGTTCCCAGCTGTTTTTCAAATGGACTTCCAGAGTACTATCATCGACATCCAGATTATGAATTTCCGCAACTCCCCATCCGGCTGATGCATATGTATTGGTGATTAATGCTGCGGCCTGTGCTACATCTACATCCTCCATCTCAGAGAAATAGCTGCCGACTACCATACCTTGCCGGTAGCCCGTCGTTTCCATAACCACACCAGCTGCATCTTCTCCTGCAATCTCTTCTATAGTATCAAAAAGCATTTTCATTGCAGTTGAAGTCCAGAAAAGGACAGATTCTTGTCCTTCAAACAGAAATTTCCCGTTCTCAAGATCCCATTCAAAGCTTAATCCACCTACATTAATAGAATGTTGTGTATTCATGTAATAACTCCTCTCGCACGATAATCATATTTTACCATATTTCTAAACAAGGTTCGGCAATTAATTCAAACCACCGGGACTCCAAGGTTTATGTCCACGCATGCGATTGAACTTCCATGTTTTAAATTTAACAGGAAAAGGAATATACAGATAAGACTAACCGAAAGAGGTGTTCCATTGATGTCAGATAAAAAGCATTTTACTGAAGACGACCGCGAAGAAAGAAAAGGCGCTCCTATGGACAATCCCGAACAATCCAAAACTGATAAAGAATCACTTTCTGAAATGCATGAAGAAGAGATGAACGTCGATACGATTCCACTCGAAGACCTGAAGCAGGAACAGCAGGAAGAAAAGAATCCACGTGATACCAAAAGTGATTCTTCAAGCGAAGAAAAGAATCCAGGTTCATAAAACAGCTTCAGGAAATAAAAGAATTTAAGGAGTGAGACGATGAATCAGGAAGAAGCAAAAAAAGCGGCGTTGGGGATTCTAGATGACAGCAAAGTCGGTGTCCTGGCGACGATCAAAGAAAACAAACCACATACACGGTATATGACATTTTTTCACGACGGCTTCACATTGTACACGGCCACCAGCCGGAAATCGCAGAAAGTTGATGAGTTGGAAGCCAATCCGCATGCCCATATATTGCTCGGCTACGAAGGTGAAGGCGTGGGAGATGCCTATCTTGAAATCGAAGGACGAATGGCTGCTCATGATGATGCCGAAATCATCAACAAAGTATGGAATGATCATCTCAAGGGCTGGTTCACCGGACCCGATGATCCGAACCTGATGATATTGCGAATCCATCCCGAACATGTACGACTTATGAATAAAAAAGGCCAGGAACCTGTAGACCTTCAACCGCAATAATAAAAACGGTCCGATTCTTCCATCGGGCCGTTTTTATGTGTTTAATATTTCGCGCAATCCCTGGCGATTCGCCAGCAGATCTTCCAGTGTATAACCGTCGAGTACCGCTAGATATGCATGAAGCGCCTGACCCAGCACCCCCCGCAATCCACAGACCGGGGTTATCGGGCAGCGATTGTGTTCGGGATCAAAACATTCAACAAGGTGAAAATCGTCTTCCATCTTTCTGACGACAGTCCCCACATTTATATTCTCCGGTTTGTCCGCCAATTGGATTCCACCATTTCTTCCTCTCACAGTGCGAATGAATCCGGCTTTTCCAAGTTCGAAGGTCACTTTCATCAAATGGTTCTTTGAAACATTATAAGCACTTGAAATTTCCTGGACAGTCGATAAAGTGCCTGGCTCCTTGGAACCAAGATAAATCAGAATCCGCAGTGAAAAATCCGTATACATCGTTAATCTCATATTTTTCACCTTCCTATCTCTTCATTATATAGGTTGATAGGGCTTCAATACAGCTAAAGCACCCGACAGCCATATGGCGTTTCTGTGACTGTAAATATGTCTGAAATATTAAAGTGGTATTTAATATATATCTTTAAAACTCAAAGCGGTATATAGTCAAAGTATAGAAAACAAAAGGAGAGATTGACAATGTTATCAAACGAAACAAGAGCAATCATTAAATCCACTGTACCTGTCCTGGAAGAACACGGAACTGCGATCACAACTGTATTTTACAAAAATATGTTTGAGGCACATCCTGAATTATTGAATATATTCAATCACGCCAACCAGAAACAAGGACGCCAGCAAGCCGCTTTGGCCAACACCGTTTATGCGGCTGCTGTCCATATCGATAACCTGGAAGCAATTCTCCCGGCAGTAGTCCAAATTGCAAATAAACACGTGAGTCTCGGCATTAAACCAGAACATTATCCGATTGTCGGCGAATACTTGCTGAAAGCGATCAAAGAAGTGTTGGGCGAAGCTGCAACGGATGACATCATCAATGCCTGGGCTGAAGCCTATGGCGTCATTGCCGATGCGTTTATCGGTGTGGAACAGGACATGTACGAAAAAATGGAGAACCAGACAAACGGCTGGAAATTCTTTAAGAACTTTACGGTTGCCAGAAAAGAAAAAGAAAGCGAAAATATCATTTCTTTCTATTTAACTCCGGCAGACGGCTCCAATGTGCCTGCCTACGAACCCGGGCAATACATTTCCGTACGCCTGACCATTCCAGGCGAAGAGTATTTATTCAACCGCCAATACAGCCTTTCCCAAGCGGCCCAACCGGATGAATTCCGCATTTCCGTTAAATCGGAAAGGGACAATGATCCGAACGGGCGGGTCTCTGTCTATCTCCATGATGAAGTAAACGTTGGAGATGTCATTGAAGTTAGCGCTCCTGCAGGTGAATTTGTTCTGGACGCAACGAAAGAATCCCCTGTCGCATTTGTCAGCGGAGGCGTCGGCATCACGCCGATGATGAGTATGTTCGAAACGGTTGCTACGATGACGCCTGAACGTCCGACCACTTTCCTTCACGCAGCACGCAATGAAAGCTTCCATGCGTTTGATAAAGATATCCGAAAATATGTGGAAAAAATGGATAACGCAAAATACAAAACGTTATACTCTGACCAACCGGAAGGGTTTATCACGCGTGAAGTGCTCGCGGAAATGGTCGATGTTACCGGTGAAGTTTACGTCTGCGGCCCGGTCCCATTCATGGAAAGCATGATCACTGAATTGCGTGCACTTGGCATGACGGACGAACAGATCCATTTCGAATTCTTCGGTCCTGCTGTTGCGCTTCAATAAGAAAAGTGACAGCGAAGCGATGCAGAGACAGAGACAGAAACGGAGTTGGCTTTCCAACTTCGTTTCGACGAAGGGCGAGATCCACTCGGTTGGTACACTAAGTTAACTGGGCGTAAAAACCGTGCTCCTGCATCGCTGCGCTGCTTCGTCGCAAAGACTTAGCCACGCAAGCATCGGCTAATGTCTTCGAAGCTGTTTTGCGGAATATCGGTTTTAATGTTTCTTTCTCAATAAGCTGTAAAAAGGCCTGCCAAGTTGGCAGGCCTTTTTACTATTTCATTTTCTTCAATAGATAAAGCAAATAAGGCGTGCCGATTAAGGCGACGATGAGTCCACTCGGAATATCATTCGGCGCAATCAGGATACGGCCGATGAAATCGGCTGTTACGAGCAGCAGTCCGCCGATCAGGCCGGATGACAGCATCAGCGGCAAATGACGGAAACCGACGAGACGCCTTGCGATATGCGGAGCTACCAGACCAATAAAGCCGATGGTGCCGACGATGGAAACGGCGGCAGTCGAAATCGCCACACCGACAACAAGCGCCCAAACGCGTGTCGAGCGTATATTCAGTCCGAGCCCTCCAGCAACATCATCTCCGAAAGTCAAAGTGTCAAGACTGCGGGTGATGTAAACGGCCGGCCAGATAAATAATGCAAACAGGATCAATGCCAGTTGGACATCGTCCCATCCTTTCGCGTACGTGCTGCCGGACAACCAGACGAGCGCGCTTGCCACAGCCAATTTCGCTTTGACGACCAGAATTTGTGTAGCAGCTGAACCGAAAGCGGAAATGGCGATTCCCATCAAAGCGACGAGCATCGGCTGAAAATTGTTTTTCCATGCGGTCAGCAGAATGATGCCGAGCGCAAGTGAAGCACCGAAAGTTGCACCCAGCGGCAGAAATGCTGGGGGAATCGCCGGGAATACAACTAACAGCAGCAGCGCGCCTGCGCCTCCCATCGAGGTCACACCCAGCACACTGGCATCAGCCAGTGGGTTTCTCAAGACCCCTTGCAGAATAACGCCGGTAATTGCCAGCATGACGCCGACAATGAATGCCGTCAAAACACGTGGTACACGGAAATCCCAGACAACTGCAGACAGCCAGTTAAAATTCCAGCTGAGGCCGTTGTAACTGAAAGCCAAAGTGCTCACAACGAGGATGGATCCCACTAAAATAGGGACAATCATCTTCAAACGGACCGGCTTTGGGGTGCCTCCCATTTGCCGTTCGCCGCGCTTCATTGATTTAGCCGTTTTCCATGCAAGATACAAGAGCCACGGGCCGCCGATCAGCGCTGTCATTGCGCCGGCCGGGACTTCCTGGCCAGGCTGCACCAATCGTCCAAGCACATCCGCTCCGATCAGCATGACGCTGCCCCACAAAAATGCATGGATCAGAATTTGAAGATGTCCGCGAATTCCCATCATGCGCACGATATGCGGCGCCATCAATCCGATAAAACCAATTGGTCCGACGACACTGACCGTTGTCGCAGCCAAAACGATTGCCGTTCCCCATGCCGCCAGTTTTACCAATCGGACATTCTGCCCCAGAGATGAAGCGATGTCTTCGCCGAGTGACAGGATATCCATCGGTTTAGCGAGTAATAACACCGCAGCAAAAGTGACAAAAATCACCGGAGCTGCAAATTGTACGCCCGTCCAATTCAATTGGACCAAAGTACCGGAGCCCCAAAGGAAAAGTCCGCTTGTTTCATTTTCAAAAAGCAATTGCATCGTGCCGGTCATCGACGAGAACAGCAGCGCGATGATCATGCCCGTAAGAGCGACGCGTACGGGGTCCATCTGCTTTCCTGCAAGCACTACGACAAGCAGAGATGAAACGACCGCACCCAATAAAGCTGTAGCAAAAGGAAAACCGCCGACAAAGCCCGGGAAAAAGATGGTGCTGAGCACAACGAAAAAGAACGCTCCGGCATTGATGCCGAGTGTCCCCGGCGAAGCTAAAGGATTATTTGTTAACGTCTGCAGAACCGCACCCGAAACCGCCAGTGCGCCACCAGCCAAAATACCGACGGCCAAGCGCGGCAAGCGCAAGCTGACGACAATATCCTGAATCCGGCCCTCTCCCCAAACACCGGAAAGCAATTCAGAAATGGAATAATCCGCCTGCCCTTGCGTGAGATGAATCAGTGATAGCGCAAAAAGCAGGAAAAAGCCCCCTGTCAAAGAGACAAAGGACTTGGCTTTCAGTTTGCCGTGCATTAGTTATTCACCATTACATCTGTAATTTGGTTCATCAACGTTTCAGCCGATAGAGGACCCCCGTACAGCCAAGTATCCGGCCCTAAATCATAGGTGCGGCCTTCCTGGACGAAATTCAGATTTTCCCAGACAGCATTTCCTGCAAGCTGGTTTTCGTAGATATTGTCTTCATCCGGAACGGTATACAAATAATTGGCATCTTCGTATTGCACCAGGCCTTCCACATTGAATGTGCTTGAACCGTATAATTCGAACTGGTCCGGTTCGTGGACATTATTCAAGCCAATACGATCAAGAATGATGGAAGCCATCGAGTTCGGTGTGAAAACCCGAATTTCAGGAGCTTGTGGACCGGAATACGCAAGAGTCAGGATCACATCATTCGTTTCAAGATCGGCAGCTTCGATTGCAGCCGCGCTTTCTTCATATTCTGCTTCCAAATCAGCAAGCACCTGATCGGCCTCTTCTGTTCTGTCTACAGCTTTGGCGATTTCCAGAAATGTCGTTTCCATCTCCTGATACAAATCGATGCTCTCATCTTCAGGATACGGATTGAAAATGACGGTTGGGGCAATGCGCTCCAAATCGGCCAGCATTGCTGTATGACGGAAATCGACGCCGATAATCAGATCCGGATCGATTTCTGCAATCTGTTCCAGATTCGGCTCCTGGCGCCCGCCGACATCAATGACTGTTTCATCCAATTGCGGTTCGATATTGACATAATCGTCGTAAGACTCAATATCAGCCATACCGGCAGGCTGGATCCCTACTGCCAATAAATCTTCGGCATAAGTCCATTCCAGCACGACGACTTTTTGAGCCGGCTGGTCCAATGTAACTTCCCCATTCGTTCCTTCTATTGTAACCGGGTCTCCCCCGTTTTCAGTTTCAGTTGTTGTATCTTCTTCTCCCGCCGAACATGCCGAAAGTAAGAGCATCATCGCAGCCGATAAGAATACTGTCCATTTTTTCATGTTGTGACCTCCAAAGTTATTTGATAATCGTTCTCAATACGTTTTTAGTTTAGGACTTTCTGTCACATTTGTAAAGGAAAAGTTGAAAAAATAATGAAAATCATTCTCACTTATCATTTATTTATGATATAGTATGTTTATTGAGAAATCCTATCAGTTAGATTTATGGCTAAGATGTGGAGGAATTGAACGATGACTATGGCTGTCAAAACCAATGACTTATCAATTGGATACAATGATAAACTTCTATTTGAAAATTTGAACCTTTCGATACCCAAAGGTGAGATTTCCGTTTTTGTGGGAAGCAACGGCTGCGGCAAATCGACGCTTTTACGCTCGATTGCCCGTCTGTTGAAACCGCAGGAAGGTTCAATTTTACTCGAAGGCAAGGAAGTTCATAAAATGTCTTCACGGGAAGTTGCCAAAAAGATGGGCATTCTTCCACAATCCCCGGTTTCTCCGGAAGGACTGACGGTTCACGATCTGGTCAAGCAAGGCCGGTATCCTCACCAGTCATGGCTGAAACGCTGGACGGAAGAAGACACTGAAAAAGTGGAAGCTGCGATGAAGGCTACCCGCGTCGATGAATTCCGCGACAAGCCTGTAGATGAACTTTCCGGCGGCCAGCGCCAGCGCGCATGGATCGCGATGACGCTTGCCCAGGACACAGAAGTCATCCTTCTTGACGAGCCAACCACATTCCTGGATATGACCCATCAAATCGAGATTTTGGATTTATTGTTCGAATTAAATGAAATGCATGGCCGCACCATCATCATGGTCCTCCATGACCTGAACCTTGCATCCCGCTATGCCCATAACATCATCGCCATAAAAGACGGCGAAGTGTTCGGCCAGGGGACTCCCGAAAATATCATCAGCTGCGATTTAGTCCGTTCTGTTTTCGGAATGGAATGCCAGGTTTCGAAAGATCCGCTTTTCGGCACACCACATTGCGTTCCTTTCGGCAGAGGCCGCTGCATCGTTCCCGAAATCCGTGAAGCGCTGGGATCCTGATATGGAAGAACTAGAGCTCTTCCAGGTAAAAGTCCGAAATGATGCTCACGGGTTCATGAATATGAAAGAAGCCATGACTACACGCTTTCCCGATCTAATGAAAGAAATTATGCTCGCATCCGGAGCACCAAATGAAGCCGTAGCAACGTCGATCTTCATGAGACGCTTTGGCTTTTTTGTGACTGCCCAGCTCTATTTGGTGGTCCATGGAAAAATGTGGGATGGTACGTTGGATGAAGTTTATTTGGAAAACACTGACGGCACTATCAGCTTCACGATTCATGAGCGTTTTATCCGCGACCGTCAAGATGGTGATCTGGAAGCTGTATTGAAAAATTATGCTCTTCCGGCGGTTGAAGCATTCCGCCAGGCAGGACATGTTTCCAAAATTATCCTATGGGAGAATCTATGGGGCTATATCATCTGGATGTACGGCATGCAGGCCAGTGAGCAAGCTCAAAAGGATACCGAATCCCTGCTGGTTGATGAGTTCTGGCAGCCTGAAATGAGGAAATCCTATTTCCTCCAGTTTTTGAAAGGCCGCAGCTTTGAAGAAGCAAAAGCTGACTACAAACGGGTCACGTGCTGCTTGTATAAAGAATTGCCGGAAACCGATAAATGCCCTTATTGTCCATTGGCAAAATGAAAAGCTCCGCAGAAGCGGAGCTTTTTTCTGTTTATGTATGGGTGTGATTTGATTATAGAATGCTTGTGAGTGTGATCATAGAAGACTTTTTTCACTCATAGTCCAGCAAAGATGTTTCTAAGGTTAATTATTCAGCAATTCCAGAGGGTGGCTCAATCTAAAGCAAACCTCATTTCGCACTTTGCAATTCTTCCTTCCTTTCAGTAGCATAGGAACAAAAAGGAGTACGGTTTCCCATGTCATTTCCCAATCAATTAAAAATCGCTTTGGCTTCACAGTCTGTGGCTGTCGACCGTCCGCTTGCGAACCCTTTATCTGTTGATGTCAGATCAAGGATTGAAGAATTGAAAAACTGGAGCGGTTCGCAGAATGATGGTGTAGCAGTATCTTATTTTTTCCGGCAATATGCTTTATTCGTAACTGCCCAGTTTCAATTGCTTACTCACCAAAACGGCTACTTCGAATGCCCTGTGGAGGACTTGAACTTTAATCGTGTACATAATTACGGATATAACTTACTGGAAACCCATATTTCCTCTGCCCATTTCAAAGAGATTGACGCGAATGAAAGGTTTTCAGCTTTCCATTATATTTTGCACACTCAGATTGCAGAGCTGATCGAAGCTTTCAAAGAACATGTGAAAATATCTCCTATTATTTTATGGGAGAATATTCTCGGTTCGTTGCTATGGTTTTACGCTAATCTGGAACAGCGTGATCCGAGGCGGACCGCCGAAGATTTGGAGTGGCTAATGGATGATGCCAATTGGGTTTCTATGAGAAAATCCGAGATGTCACGGCTGCTCGGAGAGACTTCGCTGCAAAGGGCCGTGGCAGGACCTTTGAGAAAAACTTGCTGCCTTTATAAAGAGCTGCCGCATTTTGACACGTGCACATTTTGTCCGCAACCTAATTAATGGTTGAATTCCAGATTCTTCTTTTTCAAATGATTTATCAGCGGTTTTCTTCAGTTTATCAGCGATTTTTCATGGTTTATCAGCGATTCTTTGTTTCAGACTCCATAAAAAAGCCTCAGCAAGGTGCTGAGGCTTTTTCGTTATTTCTCAAAGACTTCATGCAGAATATTGCCGGGAGCGCTGTTGATCAGGTTTTTGTAAACACAGCTTTCCGGTTTTTTCGGAAGAGATTTAGCAAAAGACTTCGCATGTTCAGGATCTCCGACAACATGGATTTCTTCCCATTTACGCTCTTTTTTTAATTTCTCGATTTTGCCACCCATGTCTTTATAGAAACGTTCGAGATTCTCCTTCAGTCGATGATCGAGTTCGTCTGTCGGACTTCCACCGCCACTGCCTCCAATTACGGGGCTGTTGCCACCGGCAGCACCGCCGCCCACTGAGCCTGCCCCCGGTGATGAAGAACGGCCCTGGACTCGTCCGGAACTTCGGACACCCTTTTGCTCAGTCCAAACTTCAAGGCCCGAATCGAATTCATAGAATTTTTCTTCGTTGATGATTCCCATCGATGTATCGAGGATGCGGATTCCCTTCAGGCTTGGTAAAACCACGCCTGCATAAGGATAAGCCTTGTACATATACCGCAACTGATCCAGTACCGGCTCAGTTTCCCAATGGAAATTTGTTTTAACTGGCACCTGTACATAATGCACCGACCATAGATCTTTATGCGGAGATGCAAAAATAACGACACCCTTTTGGAGGTCGTCCTTATTGTCATTTATTTCTCTTTCCACTTTTTTCTTTAGTTTTTTAAAGGCTTCGATTTCCTTTTCATCATGCGAAGCTTCCAGATATTCTTCCATTCTTTTAAGGCCGTTTTTCAGGTGAATCTGCCAAGCACCATTTTGCGCATTCAAATCTGCGGGATTCGTGTTCAGGTAGACACTTAAAACGCAGCGATCGTCACATTTGAAATTTTTTAACTCCTGAATTTCATCATATAATGTCATGCATTCATCATCCTCCCTATTTCCATGCTTGTTAACTGAATACCCCAACACTTTTGTTTTAAACTGGCATTTTTTTAAATTTAAAATTTTCCAAAAGTTTATCTTTCGGGCCAGGTGGTAAACAGAGATTAGTTACAAAAATTCAAAGGAGTGTGTTAAAGAATGGAAAACGTAAACAAAAAAGTTGATGAAAAACTGAAGAATTTCGACGATGAGAAGAAAGAGGATATACTGGCGAATTTCAATCAATTCAAACAATATTTAAACGATAAAGTTGAAATCGGTGAAAAAATGGGCCTAAGCGATGAGCGCCTGGCTCAAATCACTGAAAAAGTTGCAGACTACCTTTCAAAAAATGAAGAGCCTAAAAACCGTGAAGAGCATCTTCTTCAGGAGCTATGGAAAGTGGGCGAAAAAGAAGAGCGTCATATGTTGGCGCACATGTTATTGCGTATGGTGCAAAAAGAATAGGATAGTTTGTAGAAATAACAAAAAGGGCATCGTCAAAACCGATGCCCTTTTTGGTTTGTATTCTTCTTATATTAACACCCCAGAGCAATCCTTTTAGTCGTGCACCAACTCCAGCAATTTATAGCTGAGGCAAATGTCGATCATCAGATCTTTTCTTTCTTTTGCGAACTGGATTGAAATCCGCTCATGGTCCCGTTCCACTATTTCTCCGACGCCGAAAACCCGGTGACGCACTTTGGCCCCTTCGAACAGAACTTCCTGATCATTCACGGCATTCGGATTGATCGGTACTTTAACTTTTACCGGGGTACTCGCAATCGCCCGCTTTGGTGCCCGCTGGACCTTTTCCGGCAGGATAATATCATTCACTTCATCAATGAACCGCGAACCGCTGCCATAGCTGATCAATTCCAGATGACTTTTCGCTCTCGTCATGCCCACGTAAAAGAGTCGACGCGCTTCTTCCAATGTGTCCGGCTTTTCAGCATCTTCTTCTGTAGGAATGATGCCTTCCACCAGGTCGATCAGATAAACGCGTTCAAATTCGAGGCCTTTTGCGCTGTGAAATGTGGATAAAGTCAACATATCGTCCGTTTTTTCAGCTTTTGCCTGCTGGGTCACTGTCTCCAGTTCCTTCAGCCGTTTTGCAAATTCCATCATCGACGAAAGAGGCTCAGCAATCTGTTCAAGCGTCACCAGAATCTGAGAAAGGTATTGGAGGCGCATGCCAAATTTTTCTGCCCGGCTTGCCAACATTTGATCATAACCAAGATCTGCGCGGATGGTGCGGATAACCTTCAACGGTTTCATTGTACGCATGGCTTCAAACCATTTTTTCTGTTCGGCAATGATTTTCAATTGGTAATCTTTCATCGTAACGTTCCTCGGAATTTCATCCAATGCATGCGTGGTGCCCGGTTTCATGCGGCTGAGAAAACGCAATTGGCTGCCCGCCCAATAGGCATTCGTCTTGGAGGCAATTTTCGAATAGATATCCACCCGTTCCGGTTTTAAGCTGAAACGCATAAAATTCAGCATGTCCTCCACAATCCAGTGAGAGAAGAATCGGTTATCCGCATCTTTCATATAAAAAGGGATACCGAGACGGTCAAGCTCACTCATCAACAGTGTGGAAGACGAATTGTTGCGGTAAAGGATGGCCACGTTACCGAACTCGTCCAACTGCGTCAATTCCTTCATCAAGTATTTCAATTGCGCATCCTCTGAGGACAGGCGCTTCAGGATGATTGGTGCTCCCTCGTCCTGTTTGGTGAACATATTTTTGTCATGCCGTTTTTTATTGGCTTTGATGAACAGATTCGAAGCATTGACGATTGTTCCCGATGAGCGGTAATTCCGTTCCATTTTCATAATATAGGCGTCCGGGTAAACGTCTTTGAATTTCAATAAATAAGTCGGTTCAGCAGCCCGCCATGTGTAGATGGACTGGTCATCATCTGCTACTACACAAAGATTCTGATGCTGTTCCACCAGTTTTTCTACTATTGAGTGCTGAACCAGTGAAGTATCCTGGCTTTCGTCAGTCATGACGTAATCCCATTTGGTTTGATACTTCGCAAGCAGTACAGCATCCTTTTCCAGTGCTTCATTCGCCAGAGTCAGCATATCGTCAAAATCGACTAAACGGATATCGTGGTTTTCTTTGAATGCCTCGTACGTTTTCAGAATTTCTGCCGCTCCTGTAAACGGTTCTTTCAAACCGGACCAGCGTTCTCTTGGCAGCATCTTGTTTTTGACAAAGCTGATGAAGGACATCAATTCATCCAATTGATCTTCAGTCGCAGGTTCGTCGTTTTCTGTCTGATACATCTCTTTCAGCAATTTCTTTTTATGGTAACCATTTGTTTCACTGCCTTCGATCATCATATAGTTGGAATCCGCCAAATATTCTCTCGTAATACGGAAGGCCAGGCTATGGATTGTGGAAAAATCCACTGGCGGCAGTTCGGGGAAAAAGCGTTTGAAACGTTCACGCATATCATTGGCGGAGGCTTTACTGAAGGTAATCGCCTTGATCCGGTGGGGAGCCACTTTCAGCTCTTCAATCAGATAGCCTGTGCGCATGATCATCGTCGTGGTCTTTCCTGAACCCGGACATGCAAGAAGAAGCAACGGGCCTTCGGTGCGTTCCACTGCTTTTCGCTGGATCTTATTCAATTCCACACCCAACTGCTGTTTCTTCCGTTCAAAAAAATCAATCATGTCGTATTCCTCCGAATTTTTCAGTACTGTTATTCTAACACAAAGGAAAAGCGGAAGTGCCTGTCCAACTCTGAAAGGCATAAGGCAGACCAGCGAAGTGGCGCTCTTTGCTACGCAGTTGGGGTGACTTATGACCCGAAGAGTTAGGCACTGGAGTCTAGACAAAAAAAGGACCCCGCTTAATGGATCCTTTTACACGTTTTTGATTATATTTTTACTGTAACATTAACTACCAGCGTTGTTCCCGCGGCTTGAATTGCCATCTTCATAATGGCGGGGATCCAGTTCGACCGTTTCTTCCTGTTCGGCAGCATCTTGGAGTGAATTTTCCGATTGTTCCTTTCTGTTCTGCAGTTCGGTCTTTTCTTTTTCACCCAGTTTAAACGAATCTCCACCGACTTCATCAAAGCGTGCTTCATAGTCTTTATTGACATAAAGCAGCAAGCGGCCATTTTCGAGATCTTTGTAATAGTTATTTATTTGCTGCTGGGTAAGCTGCATATTTTCAAATGCAAATTCGATTTGTTTATTTCCAGTCAAAAATGCAGTGAAACTGTCCATCCAATTGCCCTGCTCGGCGTAAGAGTCAATATTCGTTTCACCCTGGATCATGGATAACTGATCGTCTTCCTGGGTCATTATATACATATCGCTTTCAGAATAGCCCTCGTCCTTCAACTTTTCAATTTGCTGCAATACTTCCTCTTGCGTTCTGTAAGTATCTATAAAGTGCTTCTCCACCTGTATCACTCCTAAAAGCTTTACTTTATCTTACCCTTGCTGAAAGCACATAAAACTTTGCACGAAGAGTCGGAAAGATTGCATGAACGAGCTATCCCTTCTCCGATATCGGATTTTCATTTCTGAATATTTTAGAAATCCAATCTGGTTCCCATATTTCTCTTACTCTTTTTTTCTGCTGGAATGTTTTCTGAGAGGCAAAGCATGGAATGGCGGAAAGGTATCGTAATGATTGCTGTCGATACTTATTTCATCTTCTTTACTGGATAGTTTTGAGGAAAAAGTCTTTTCAACAGGCAAAAACCCTATTGACTGCTCCTCCTTTTTGACTTCCTGCAAGAACGGTTCACCTTGATAACCTTTGTCCGTTTTATTGCAAAAAAGCAGAATCTTGCCTTCCAGGAGTTCAAGGTAATAAAAAGCAGATTCTCTTGTTTCGTCAGTCATTCCGCTGAAATTAAGAGGAAGCGGGCCGCCTTTAAAGAATGTGCCGATCCGCCCCATTCCTTTTCCTTCTGCTGTATGGTATTCAACGTCTGTTCGTGTCCGGATTTTAATCAATTGCTCATTGGAACGCGCGATTACATACATATCGTTATCCTTAAAGCCTTTTGTTTTCAGCACTTCGATTTTGCGGAGAACCTCCCGCTCGTCTTCGTAGCTCTCGATGAAATGACATTCCATCTTCTCCACTCCACTCTATTGGGCTACTCTTGTATTCCAAACCGGGATACCGCAAACTCGCTGTTATTTCGAATTCAAAATTTCACAGACACGGCCGACCTGGCCATCTTCCAGTCGGACTTTGATGCCGTGTGGATGTGTCGCTGAATTGGTCAGAAGATCCTTCACAATGCCAGAAGTTTTCTTGCCACTGCGCTGGTCCTGCTTCAAAATCACGTTCACTGCCATCCCCGGTTTAATATCGTTTCTCTTTTTTCCGTCCAAAAAAATCACGCCTTTCTTTTCTCTATCATACTCTTTTTTTGAAAATGAAAAAAGGCGGGAATCACCCCGCCTCAGAAAACATCATTTTTGTCCATTACTGTCTTTTCTGCGAGTCCGGTCTGCAGCGTTTTGCGCCAAATGCTCTGTTGAATCACTCATACTTCTGTCAGCATCCGGCACATCATTGATAGCGGGGTCTGCTGGCGGCACATCCGATTCCGCCTGATCGTTTGCCGGCAGCCCTTGTTCAGAAACATCGATGCTTGAAAGGTCATCCATGACTGAGTCGGTTGTGCGAACATTTTCTGTGTCTGCATCTCCTGTGCTCACGTTTCCATCGGAATCCATGCTGAAAGGAATGTCCTGTTTGTTTCTTTCAGCTGGTTTTTTCTGCTTCTCCCGGGTATTGTCTTTCGGATCACCATATGCAGCGCCCGAATTAAATCCTTTTTCCTGCGCGTTATTATTGTTGTTCTTTTTATCAGTCATACAATACTCCTCCAAACCCTTTACAGGCAGAAATAAAATCCGGTGGCCAAAAGAAAAAGACGGAAGGTCTCCGTCTTTTCTCGTGGTTATTTAGAAGCGGTCACGTTCATCACGTTTCCGTCTTCTTTCTTCATCCGTTAAATTAACATCTTCATCAATATCGGCCTCTTCGCGGCGCACCGTGTCACGCACTGTTTCAGTGTCCTCGACTTTCCGTTTGCCGACAACGATTTCCTCACTGACTACATCGTTTTTGGAAACATTGATGCGCTCCTCGGAGATAGGAACATTGATATTCTCATTTTCATTGAACCCTTTGTCACGTGTATCTGTCGAGTCTCCATCAACCGGACGGCGCTCTACATAGACTTCATCACGTTCCACTGGAACATCAACCGAACGCTCTTCTTCGACTACGTGCTTATCAACGTTGACTTCTCCTGTCTTAACTTGCTCTTTGTCGACATTCAGGCGTTCTTCGTGAAGACGCAATTTTTCTTCGTCCGTAGTATCTCTGCCCAATGTGGAATCAGTATAATCGTCTTTGTCGCGTCCACGATCATAGTCACGATCTTTCGTGTCAGGTGATCCAAGACCAAATCCTGTACCGCTGTCGCGTCCGACCCCTGCAGTTTCATTTCCTGTTAGACCTTGGTCCATGGCCTGGCCTTCACCGAGTGCGCCATCTCTTCTATTATAATGCTCATCATTTTCTTCATTTGTGTCCACAGTCAGTCCATCACGTGCCACTGTACCGGATTCCACATATCCCGGAGATGTCGGATCTGTGACGTCAGATTCTGTGCCCGTGCCTGTTCTGCCGTATGTCTGGTTGTCATATGGTGCTTTCCCTTCATAGGAAGCTCCAAATTCACGGTCTACGAACAAGAGGATCTTACCGTTTTGAACTTCGTTATAATATCGGTCTGATTCATCTTTATCAATATCCATCCCTGAGAATGCTTCACGAGTGGAATCATCGCCAGACAGGAAGCCCATGAATTTATCCATCCAATTGCCTTCTGAAGATTTGTAATCTACATCCGTTCTTCCGCGGACCATTGAAATCTGATCTTTGTCACGTGCCATAACATACATATCTTCTTCTCTGGAGCCTGTTGCTTTCAGTTCTTCAATCTTTGCCAGTACTTCTGATTCCGAGTCGAACGTTCCCATAAATTTATTGTTGGCCATTTTATATTCCTCCAATTTTTATGTTTCTGCTGATAAGATGTGTCTATGTTAAATTTACCCTCATGAATCATCCTGAAACCTAAATTGACTTCAATAGTTCTTTTGGCTTATTTTTGAATCTTCAACTTATTCCCCGTTTACAGTGTTCATCTGATTTGAGTGCCGTAAACTCATCACCAGTGAATTTTACATGTCTGTTGTTCTCTGGTTGAGGTTAGATGACAACAGCTGAAATTGAATTTCAAATATTTTACAAAATAAAAAATCACAGGCTCAAAGTGAACCTGTGGTTTCCATTAAAATATACTTAAA
Source organism: Metaplanococcus flavidus (assembly GCF_042675885.1). Taxonomy (NCBI): domain Bacteria; kingdom Bacillati; phylum Bacillota; class Bacilli; order Caryophanales; family Caryophanaceae; genus Metaplanococcus; species Metaplanococcus flavidus. The sequence continues at coordinate 59,279 of NZ_JBHTKI010000002.1, forward strand.
TCCCATTCTTTTGATATTTGGCGCAGCATCATCGTGCCCGCCGCACTATTACCCTGAACATCTATAGCAGGGCCATAGACGCCGATTCCTGCGCCAGCGCGGAATTCATATGTCTGCGAATGGAGTTTTGGCGGAACGGCTGCCATAATGCCACCGGACACGCCACTTTTTGCTGGAATGCCTACATGGGCTGCGAAATTACCCGAAGAATTGTACATGCCGCAAGTCACCATGAGGACTTTTGCCACTTGGGCAATCTCTTCCGAGAAATGTTTTACTTTTGTAATCGGATTATAGCCATCGTAAGCAATGATCAATCCGATCAATGCCAGATCTTTGGTCGAAACTTTGATGGAGCATTGGCGTATGTATATATCCAATGCTTCTTCCACTTCAATTTCGAGGAATTTGGCTTCTTTCAAATAATACGCCAATGCCCGGTTACGGTGTGAGGCCTTCCATTCCGAGTCATAAACTTCCCGGTTCATTTCAAGCGGATGCCCAACAAGTTCTTCCAGGAAATGCAAAAGGTACTCGTATTTCTTCTGGCTCGTCTGTCCGGGCAGCAATGCGGATATTGTAATCGCTCCCGCATTAATGAAAGGATTGAATGGTTTGTTTGGCCGGTGGATTTCGAAGGGAATAATCGAGTTGAATGCTTCTCCGGTCGGTTCCACATCCACTCTTTCCAATACAAAATCCAAACCATAATGGCAACTTAAGGCGATAAATGTAAGAGCTTTTGAAATGCTTTGCAAAGTAAATTCGATATCCGTATCTCCTGCGCAATAATAATGCCCTTCTTCATCGAGCATGCAGATGCCCAATTTGCTCGGATCCGCTTTCCCGAGTTCAGGTATATACTGCGCTGTCGTGCCCAGAATAACGTGTCCTCTGTTTTCTTCAATCCATTTTTCGAGCTGCTGCTGAATCTTTGGATTTGTTTGCACAAGATCCCTCCTTTATTTTTCACTGTGTTTTTATTGTGCCTGAAAAGGGGCTGAAATGCCACGAAAAGCGACAGCGCCCGTTCAGCTCTGAAAGGCATAAGACGGATCAGCAGAGTGGCGTCTTTTGCCACGGCAGCTGAGCTGGCTTATGACCCGAAGAGCTGGGCCGCTGGAGTCTGGACAGAGAAAAGCGACAGCGCCCGTTCAGCTCTGAAAGGCATAAGACGGATCAGCAGAGTGGCGTCTTTTGCCACGGCAGCTGAGCTGGCTTATGACCCGAAGAGCTGGGCCGCTGGAGTCTGGACAAAAAATCCCCCCACAGGCTGCAGGAGGATAGTTTCCCTAAATTTTGCTGTACCAAACTTTGGCCGCTTCGACTTCAGGCATTGTCAGCTGATGCCCCTGGTTCTCCCAATGAAGTTCGACTTTGGCGCCCGCATCTGCCAGCAGCTTTTTAAGATCTTCTGATTCCTGAGCTGGACAAATTGGATCATTCGTCCCGGCTGCAATAAAAACTGGTGTGCCATTCAATGACGGTAAGTCGGCGTCGCGATCAGGCACCATTGGGTGATGGAGAATTGCTGCCTTCAATGAACCCTCGAAGCTGAACAGCAGATTGGCAGCAATATTCGCCCCGTTCGAATAACCTACTGCAACAACGTTTGACCGGTCAAAACCGTATTGTTGCGCTGAGTCAGCGATAAATTGATGCAACTCTTCCGTTCGCAGTTTCAGATCTGCCATGTCAAAAACACCTTCGGACAATCGTTTGAAAAATCTTGGCATGCCGTTTTCGGAAACATTTCCCCGGACACTCAAGACAGAAGCTTCCGGATCGATATGTGCCGCGAGCGGCATCAAATCATTCTCAGTTCCACCCGTTCCGTGCAGCAGAAGCAATACCGGTTTTTGAGGATTCGTTCCAGCTTTAAAAATGTGTTTCATAGAAATAGCCTCCTGTACTTTTTAATCTTTTATCCAATTCCTTTCTTAAGGGTAAATGAAACTTATCTCGAATTCAAGATATTTGTTTCCATTAAAATGCCACCCGCCATGTTTATTGACGGGCGGCTTTAAAATTACTTGGCCTGTTCCAGAAGATCTTCCAGGTTTTCTTTTGAGAAATGATATTTTTCATTGCAGAAATGGCATTCCGCTTCCGCCTGGCCATCGGTTTCGATCATATCCGTGATTTCCTCTGTCCCCAGACTGGCAATAACATTCGATAATCGATCGCGTGAACATTGGCAATTAAATGTCACCGGCATATCAGCCAGAATCTGCACATTTTCTTTTCCGAGCACTTCATGAAGAATGTCTTCGGGGGTCATGCCCTCGCTGATCATTTTGGAAATTGTCGGGATCGCCGACAATCGTTCTTCAATCGCAGTGATGATCGTTTCGGGAGTACCCGGCATCAATTGGATGATAAATCCACCCGAGGCCAGAATCGAATTATCCGGATTAACGATTACGCCAACTCCGACCGATGACGGGACCTGTTCGGAAGTAACGATATAATGTGTGAAATCTTCTCCGATTTCACCGGATACTATGGGTACCTGGCCCGTAAACGGCTGAAGCATTCCAATATCTTTGGACACGGAAAAAGTGCCGTCCGTACCCACTGCTCTCCGTACATCAAGTTTACCGATTTCATTCAGATCAAAATGGGTCTGCGGGTTGGAAACATAGCCCCTCACTTCGCCTTTGGCATTAGCGTCTACGAGAATATTGCCGATTGGCCCGCCGCCATTGATCCTGATGGTCAGTTTTTCTTCGCCTTTCATCATGGCGCCCATCATAACACTCGCTGTCATGGAACGGCCCAGTGCTGCTGAAGCGGTAGGCCATGTGTAATGCCGACGCTGGGCTTCACCTACTGTGTCAGTCGTTTTTGCTGCATATGCACGAACCTGGCCGTCAAAAGCCAGGGCTTTTATCAAATAATCTCCCATTGTTTCTCCCTCTCTTATAAAGCATTCTACCGGAAAATTCCAGCGGCTTTTTTGTATCCCAGTCAAATATTGCAACATTAAGGTTCAACTTTATTCAGATTAAAACCTCTGCAAATAAAAGTAAATAAATCTGCCTGCTGCAGATTAACGGCCAATTTAAAAGCCACCCGCTGAAGCGGATGGCTGGAATGTTAAAAGAACCCGGTAAGCGCTCCATATAGAAGAGCCATCAGAATTACATAGGCCGGATGCATTTTCCGGATTTCGAGCAGCCAATAGCTGATGACTATCAGCACAATTGTCTGGACGCTGCCTGAAGCCTCATAAGAAGTCATGAAGAATTGAAGAGCCATGACGCCAAGTAAAACAGCTATCACAGGCCGTATCATTTTGGTGATGTTCTTCACTTTCGGTGAATCCTTATATTTCAAAAGAGTGACCATCAGCCCGATCATTAAAATCAGCGAAGGTGCTACCGAAGCGAAAAGCGCTATAACTGACCCCAAAATGCCGCCTTCCGTGTAACCGATATAGCCGGCCATCTTCGTCGCAACCGGCCCAGGCAAAGCATTGCCAAGTGCCAGCACTTCACCGAATTCCTGTGTCGACATCCAGCCATAGCGGTCCACCACTTCTTTTTCCACCAAAGGTATAGAGGCTGGTCCGCCGCCGTAGCCCAGAATTCCCGGAATAAAGAAAGCCAGAAAAATTTGCCAATAAATCATTCGGCTTCCCCCTCTTTCTTAAAGGGCAGGAATACAAGCACCAGTATCACGATGATCAGGATTGCCGGATGTACCCCCAGTATTTCCATCAATACTACAGAAATCCCTGTATAAATTACAGCTCTCACCCACCCGAGGGAATCTCCGGATTTTTTCAGGAAATCCAGCGTCAGTATAGCAAGCATTACACCGACTACCGGGACGACAGCGTCCGACATGCCTTCTACCCAGGCGAGATCTTTGTATTGCTGCAGAATTCCAAGAAAAATAATCATCAGGACCACGGTCGGCACCACTGAAGCCAACAAAGCCACCAGACAGCCGACGATGCCGTTCACCCGATACCCGATATAGCCTGCCATTTTTGTCGCCAGCGGTCCTGGCATCGTATTGGCCATCGCCAGTGTGTCACCGAATTCGTCACTTGTCATCCATTTGTATTTTTTTACAGCTTCTTGCTCAAACAGCGGAATTGCTGAAGGGCCTCCGCCAAAACCCAACATGCCGATGCGAAAAAAAGCAGCAAACAAATCGGTATTCTCTTTCATAAACAGGACCCTCCTTCCCCTCTATTTATAATTTTTACCAAGCTGCAATGGTTCCGTCCGTTCGGGATTCAGTGCCGCCGGACAATACGCCGGTTTCAGGATTGCGCCAAATGACCTGGCCGCGTCCGAAACTGCCGCCGTCTGTCGCAGTTTGAATTGCATGCCCTTTTCGGGTTAACGCCTGAGCGAGATAATTCGGGAATTCCGGTTCCAGCAAAACGGTTTTCCCTTCCATCCATTGCCACCTTGGGGCATCCAATGCCGCCTGCGGATTAAGCAGGTAGTCGATGGTATTGGTCACAACCTGAAAATGTCCCTGTGGCTGCATATATCCGCCCATGACGCCAAAAGGTCCAACTGCCTTGCCGTCTTTTGTAAGGAAGCCCGGAATGATCGTGTGGAAAGTCTTTTTGCCTCCGCGCAGCACATTCGGATGGTTTTCATCCAATGAAAAATCCGCCCCGCGGTTCTGCATGCCGATGCCGGTTCCTGGAATAACGATGCCGGAACCGAAGCCCATATAATTGCTTTGGATATACGAAATCATATTGCCTTCCTCATCCGCGGCAGCCAAATAGACCGTTCCGCCTTTCGGCAAATCATATGGAGCAGGATCGGAAGCTGTTTCCCCAATAGTTCCAGCGCGCTTTTCAGCATATTCTTCAGACAGCAAATGTTCAGTCTTCACAGGCATCGCCTGTGGCTCGGTGATGAATTCCTTGCCGTCAGTAAATGCCAATTTCATCGCTTCGATCTGCTCGTGCAGCGTTTGGGCAGAATGCCATTTCGGCTCTTTCATTTTCTTAAAGATATTCAGGGCCATCAATGCCACCAAGCCCTGTCCGTTCGGCGGTATCTCCCATACATCGTAGCCTTTATAATGTGCAGAAATCGGTTCCACCCATTCAGGCTGATAGGCAGCAAGATCCTCTTTCGTGAGGAATCCGCCATGTTCCTTCATATATGTATCAATTTTCTCAGCAATTGCCCCTTCGTAAAACGAGCGGGCGTCGGTTTCGCCAATTTCCTTCAGAGTTGCTGCATGTCCAGGTGAAGACCACATTTCCCCGATTTCGGGTGCCTTGCCTTCAGGCGCGAATGTATCGAACCATGCCTGATATTCTGCAGTGGTGAAAGTTTTCTCAAACTTGGCGTAAGCTGATTTCCAATACTTCCCGAGAATAGGCGTCAGAGGATAGCCTTCTTCCGCATAACGGATTGCCGGCTTCAGCGTTTCAGCCAATGACAGCTTTCCGAATTTCTTCGATAATTCTGCCCATGCTGCAGGAACTCCCGGAACAGTAATCGGTATGACGCCATGAACCGGCATCTTTTCATGCCCCAAAGCTTTTACCGCTTCAACAGAAATGCTTTCCGGTGCCGGCCCTGAACTGTTCAAGCCATGAAGTTTGTCTTTAATCCATACGAGTGCGAATGCGTCCCCGCCAATGCCGTTGGATGTCGGCTCGACGACTGTCAATGCAGCTGCCGTTGCGATTGCCGCATCGATCGCATTGCCGCCTTTTTGCATAATTTCAAGTCCTGCCTGTGCTGCAAGCGGCTGCGAAGTCGCAACCATCCCTTTTTTCGAAAATACAGTATGTCTCTTAGAAGCAAACGGATGATTTAAGTAGTCCATAATTATTCCTCCAGTTCTGAATGTAATTCTGTTTTGAAAACCACCAATACCAGCTGGGTGATTAATTGTATGCAAAAATTTATTTCGTCTCTCTCAATAGTAGCATATTCCCCAAAAAAACAAGAGGACCGCCTTCCAGGCCCTCTTTCCGTTGTTATATTCCGGATAAATTCAACTTATTCTCCGGATGAGTTCGGGATTGTTATTTTTGGGTGAATTGACTTCATCAGATACTTGATACGCTTCCAGTTCGCCATCATCAAAAGGCTCCAATAAGCTTTGAAGCAAATCGATGTCCTGGACATTTGGATCCAACCAGATCTTTTCAGCTTCCTTCGATAAAATTACCGGCATGCGATCGTGGATTGATGCCATCAGTTTATTCGGCTTAGTGGTCAGTACGGTGCAACTGTGGATCGTTTCGCCCTCAGGCGATGTCCAGGATTCCCAGAGGCCTGCAAACGCGAAAGGCTCGCCTGATTTCATCCGGATCAGCATCGGTGTTTTACCGTTTTCCTCTTTTCTCCATTCATAAAAGGAATCGGCCACTACGAGGCAGCGCTTCTTTTTAAAGGCATTTCGGTAACTCGGTTTCTCAGCAGCTGTTTCGGCCCGGGCATTGATCATCTTATAGCCAATTTTCGCTTCTTTTGCCCACGGCGGGATCAATCCCCACTGCAGTTTTCCGAGACGGTTTTTTTGGCCGTCACTGACAATTGCAGCCACTTGCTGGGAGGGAGCTATATTATAGCTTGGTTCGTATTCATCTTCGCCAAACGAATCCTCCTCGATGTCGAAACGTTCCAATATCACTTTATAGTCGGCATACAATGCAAATCTTCCGCACATATCTACCACCCTTTCCCAGTAATTGTATCTTTCTTTCAAAAAATTAACAGACACCCTCTGCCTGACTGGATGCGAAATCCCTTCCGACTGCATTGAAAATTCCATAATTATTTATTCCCTATTCCACGGGTTTATGCACATTTCCAGCAAAATAACAGAAATACAATAAATAAATTCCAATAATTTTACATTAACTGTTAATTTTATGTTTATTATTTCTTGATTCCTTTTAATATGAAGTCTTCTAAACCCTTTCCTTAGGAAAGAGTGTTATAATAATAATACATTGATTTCTGTAAGGAGGAATAACATGGCTACTGCACGAGAAATGAGTTTGGTCAATAAAGATTTCCTGGTAGAAGAACTCGGGCTGAAGCAACAGGGCAATTCGGCTGTATTTACAAATGAGGATACATTTGTATTGTCACCGTCTGTTCAGCGATATGAAAAAGGATTTGATATCAGTGATTTCACTCTTGCGAAATACGATCCTGAAAAACATCAAGGATTTCTGATTGTCCGCTATATGGACACTTTCCTGATGGCCAAGCTTGAAAGTTTCATTGGCAAGATGATGCCTCCTGAGCTAAAGATCACGAAGAAAAACACGAAACCACATTGGAAATTCACTGTAGCCGAAAATCCGGCTTACCATATTGTCAACACGCAGAACAAAGAATTGCGCTACCGTTTACAGGAACCATCCAAAAAGCAGATTCTTTCATACTTCAATAAAATATAAACAAAACTCCCGCAATTTTTTAAGATTGCGGGAGTTTTTTGTCGAATGAAGCGAACACACAATTGTTTAATTTTTCCTGATAAATGATAGAATGAAATTCATCGATAGACGAACGGAAGTGAAGGTATGCAAACTTACAAATACACAACTAAAGATCGTGAGTTTTGGAAAATCATCATCAGTCTGCTCCTGGCTTCCCTTTTTATATTTGCAAACCTTTACGCCATTCAGCCGCTTCTTCCCGTTTTTGTTGAAGAATTTCAAATCTCGGTTTCTGTATCCAGCTTGGCAATGTCTTTGACCATAATCGGTCTGATCATCGGTTTAATCGTCCTCGGTTTTTTTTCAGACCGCAACGGCAGGAGATCGTACATCACCTATTCCCTCCTCGGATCGGCCATTCCTTTTTTCATCACCCCGTTGACTGAGTCGTTCACTGTTTTCTTAATACTACGATTCATCCAGGGATTCGCCCTTGCAGGAGTGCCAGCCGCCGCCCTGGCTTACATCAGCGAAGAGATAGACCGGAAAAACGTTGCCTATGCAACGGCTTTATATATATCCAGCAATGCACTGGGCGGCATGCTAGGACGCGTATTAAGCGGTTTTTTGACAGATACTTTTTCCTGGCAGACAACCTTTTATATTTTCGCCGGGATTGGCCTGATCCTTTTCGCCGGTGTTTGGAAACTCCTTCCCCGCTCCCGCCATTTTACAGCGAGCAACGTGAATTTTGCTAAGGACATTTCAGGATTTCTCATTCATTTGAAAAACCCGGTTCTGCAGGTAGTTTTCGGCCTCGGGGTTGTGCTGCAAATTTCGTTTACAGGGGTTTGGACTTACCTGCCTTTCTATTTGCAGGCGCACCCGTTCGATATGTCACTACAGTCTATTTCGTATCTGTTCTTTGCATATAGCATCGGCGTAATCGGTTCTCCGATTGCCGGCAAAGCGGCGGAGAGTTTCGGCTTGGAGAAAGTCAGGTTGCTCGGCGTCCTCTTCCTATCGCTCGGAACCTTTATGACGCTAAGCCCTTATTTATGGCTGATTGTTATTGGCCTGTGCCTGACATGTTTCGGTTTCTTCGCTGCCCACTCATTGACGGCCGCTTCAGTCGGCCAGGAAGCGACACATCACAAAGGCAGCGCCTCCAGCCTTTATCTGGTTTCTTATTACATCGGCGTCGCGCTCGGCAGCTCGTTCTTGAGCCCCCTCTGGATTTCTGGCGGGTGGAGCGGCCTGATCTTATTCACCGCTTTATTACCTATTATTTATTTCCTGATTCTTACCCTATTCAAAAAGAAAACCGGATCAGCCGCTTGAGGCTGATCCGGTTTTTCTGATTTTATTCGATAAACTGCTCAGGGATGGACATCAAGTCAATGCCCCAAACGAGCGGCAGGAAGTAGTAGACGGCCAACGCGACAAAGAAAATGCCGAAAATATTAAGCGCAAGTCCTGCTTTTGCCATATCGGCAATCCGCAGGTACCCGGATCCGAAGACCACCGCATTCGGTGGAGTCGCGACCGGAAGCATGAATGCGCAGGATGCTGCAACTGCCGCCGTTACCAACAGTGCATATGGATGGACACCAAGCGCCACAGCAAGTGATGCCATGATTGGGAACATCATCGACGCTGTTGCCGTGTTGGAAGTGATTTCTGTCAGGAACAGCACGAGTGCTGCAACAGCCAGAACAACTAGCAGTACAGAAACTCCTTGCAATCCTGTCAGCTGGCTGCCGATCCAATCAGACAAGCCGGAATTTGTAAATCCTGCCGCTATGGCGAGTCCTCCACCAAACAGCAACAGGATGCCCCATGGCAATTTCACAGCAGTCGCCCAGTCGAGCAAATTATCACCTTTTTTATTTTTCGATGGAATAATAAATAGAATCAGTGCTGCAATCAAGCCGACCATTGCATCTGTCACTTCAAGGTCCGGTGCAAAGGCGTCCAGTACGAACGAGCGGCTGATCCAAGCAAGAGCAACCAGAACAAAAACTGTAAACACAGCTTTTTCTTCATATGAAGGTGTGCCGAGCTTCGTTTTTTCTTCACGAATTACTGCACTTCCGCCAGGTAATTTTTTCAATTTCTGCGGGTATGCCACTTTTATCAAATAGAACCACGCTATAAAGATAAATGTCCAAGCCAACGGAACACCAAACAGCATCCACTGGGCAAACGTAATTTCAATGCCATAAATTTCATTGACAGCACCTGCAAGCAGTGTGTTCGGTGGTGTGCCGATCAATGTTGCGATTCCGCCAAGCGAAGCGGAATAGGCGATACCCAGCATCAGCGCTTTACCGAACCCGAAGTTTTCCTTCGACGTGTCGATGGATGGATCATCTTTCAGTGCATCGGACACCTGGTAGATGATTGCCAAACCAATCGGCACCATCATCATGGCGGTCGCCGTATTGGAAATCCACATCGACAAGAAGCCGGTGGCAACCATAAAGCCTAAAATGATTCGCTCCGTATTTGTTCCGATAAGCGAAATGATGGTTAAAGCGATCCGACGGTGCAAATTCCATTTTTCCATTGTCAAGGCAATCATGAAGCCGCCCATAAACAGGAAGATGGTATCGTTTCCGTAAGCTGAAGTGGTCGCTCCAATCTCCAGACCGTTTGTTATTGGAAATAGAATGATGGGCAAAAGTGAAGTGGCCGGAATTGGAATCGCTTCAGTGATCCACCATGTCGCAATCCAGATTGTGCTTGCCAAAATTCCTTTTGCTTCCGGAGGCAGACCGTCAGGATTAAAAAACAACAGCGTCAGCACAAACAGCAGCGGCCCCAAAAACAAACCGATCAATTGCGGGGTATTATAGCTTCTATTCTTATATCGTTCATCATATGTACCCGCATCTTCCGCGCGGTCCCGGTCATCTGGAATCTGAGAACCCGGCTTAGCAAAAAAGCGAAGCATGTCTTTTGCCTGGTCATGCTTGTCCCACATCCAGTTCCATGTTGAGTTAATCATTTTCTTCCTCCATTTCCAATTCAAATTCAACTTGCAGAATAGTCTAACGACTTCTATTATAACTTTATCCCTATTTTAAACAAGAAACAAGCTATTATCCTTTATTTTACAAAATCAAAAGCTCCCGCAATAATAAATGCGGAAGCTTTTGATTTATTCTTTTTCATTTTCACGGATAGGAGTCTTTTCATCTCCAATGCCGGTATTGCTGTGCGCTCCTTCTTTTCGGAGTTGTTCCCCGTCACGCTTTTCGGAATTTTTTCCGCCAAAACTTCCATGTTTCTGGCCGCCACGCCTTGTGCTTTTGTTCTCTTGCTCCCGGTCGGAAAATTCCTGTTTGCTCATGGATGTCCCTCCTAAAAGATTGTCTTGTACGTTCTATTCCCCAATCACTCCAAAGAAAACACCCGAATGGGCTGCCTCAAAGAAGTCCCTACTTCGTTGGACAATCTATCTATTTGGTCAATAAACGAAATCAAAAGCCGAATAGCCGAAATAGACGGAGAGCAGTGAAAGCAGCGCAAAAATCATATGCTCAGCTGTGCCACCCGTTTTTGTTGTAACCGGAAACCGGACTCTCATCTTAAAAGGGAACAATAATTTTATGCCGTTTTTAGTCGCCATATCCAATAATAGATGGCTGCCCATTCCTACCAGTAAACCGGCTGCAAGCGCCTCATTGGGCAGGAAGGTGAAAAAAAGAAATGCTGCCATCGCTAAAAAGAGCAGACTGTGCGTGAATGTCCGGTGGCCGAAAACTGCGTTGATGATTTTTGATAAGGATGGAAACGTCCGGCCGATTTTACTGCCGCCGTGGCAAATATCCGGTATCAATGCTCCGACTGCTCCTGCTCCGAGCAGGATGATCGGTTCGTAATTCGTAATTTGTGCGAATGCAAGACTTGCTGCTACGCCGCCAATGATGTGTGTTTTTCCAGTCATGCTGATTCCCCTTCTGCTGTGTCCTCTTTTATTATACGGAAAAAAGGGTATGGTGGAGATATAGAATTATAGAAAAAGGAGTTTTGGATATGGGAATTCATACATTTTTCACCTCATTAAACGATTTGGAGCGTATCATCCGGGCTCCCGGAAGATTTAAGTTCGAAGAACATAATGTAGCTGCCCATTCCTGGAAGGTCAGCCAATACGCCATGTTCTTTGCAACGATTGAAGAACGAGCCGGTCGTGATATCGATTGGAAATCACTTTATGAAAAAACAATCAACCACGATTTCGCGGAAGTCTTTATCGGCGATATCAAAACACCGGTCAAGCATTCCTCACCCGAACTGAAGGAAATGATCGCCAAGGTCGAAGAAGGTATGATGGAAAAATTCATCATCCGGGAAATCCCTCAAGAATTTCAGCAGGTCTTTTTCGACCGCATGAAAGAAGGTAAAGACGAAACAATTGAGGGTCGCCTGCTTGAACTCGCTGACAAGCTGGACCAATTCTATGAATCTTTCAATGAAATGAAGAGGGGCAATGCAGATCCGGAATTCGGAAAAATGTACCGCATCGCATTAACGAAACTGCTCAATATCCCGCTTGAAGCAAGTGTCGGCTATTTCAAGAATATTCTCCTCGAAGACGTGATTAATGAAGACAGTGTCATTGACGTCAAAGAGATTACCTTGCAGGTTCTCGAGCGCCATAAGCATTCGCCATATATTTCCTAATCACCTTGTGGTAAATTAGTTATTATATATGTTGAACTTATTATCCTAAAGAACCGATATTCCGCAAAACAGCTTCGAAGGCATTAGCCGACGCCTGCAAGGATAATGCCTTTGCGACGAAGTGCGTAGCACTGCAACGGTTTTCTTGTCTCGAAGCTAGCGAAGCGATGCAGAGACAGGAGCACGATTATTATTTTTGCTCCTGCATCGCTGCGCTGCTTCGTCGCAAAGAGTCGGCCGAACTACCTTCGGCCAACTCTTCGCTGTTTTGCTCCATATCTCAGATACTCTCACAGCTTAAGCCACTCTCCCAGCGCCGGCGCGGCTCAGGAGCAGGCGAATGCCGACGGAGCAATAAGACGAGTAGTCTTCTCGGCTTATTGCGGGAGGCAAGGTGCGCCAAACGAAGATGGCGCCTCCTTTGCGACGAGCTTGCGCAGGAGCATAATCTTTGCTCTGTCCATAGCGCCGAAGCGTTATATTTATGCTGATTCTTTAATTCAACTTATATCAAATCAACCCGGAGGTGAATCCCTTAGTCAAGGGAATTTATTGGACCCCATACTTTTAGTGAATGCAGCGTTATTCGTTTTATTAATTTTATTTACAGCTATTTTTGTCGGAGCGGAATTTGCATTAGTGAAAGTCCGCATGTCCCGCATCGATCAGTTGATCGAAGAAGGAAATAAGCGAGCCGGACTTGTCAAAAAGATCCTCAGCGACCTCGATTATTACCTGTCCGCCTGTCAGCTGGGCATCACAATGACTGCGCTTGGACTGGGCTGGCTCGGCAAACCGGCCGTTGAGCAGCTCATCCTTCCATTTTTCAGGGATTTCGGTTTGACGAATTCATCGGCTTTGGTGATTTCTTTCATTCTTGCATTTTCGCTGGTAACTTTCCTGCACGTTGTGATTGGTGAAATGACGCCAAAGTCTCTCGCCCTGCATTCGGCTGAACGTATGACACTTGCGCTTTCTCCTGTTCTGTACGTGTTTGGAAAACTTATGTCTCCTTTTATTTTCATCATGACGGGTACGTCGCGGTTGCTGCTGCGCGTTTTCGGCGTACAGCCTTCTCAGGCCGAACAGGGCCACTCGGAAGAAGAATTGAAAATCATCATGGCTCAAAGCTTTCAAAGCGGAGAAATCAATCAGGCGGAGTTATCCTATATGCAGAACATCTTCGCTTTTGACGAACGCAGCGCTAAAGATGTCATGGTGCCGCGGACACAAATGATCGCTTTTCCCGATTCCCTTACTTCGAAGGAATTGTTGGAGGAAATCCGGGAACACCGATTTACACGGTATCCGATCGCCCGTGATGGTGACAAAGACGATCTTGTCGGTTTCATCAATGCCAAGGAAATCCTTACCCATTATGCGGTGAATGGGTCAGTCCAAATGACGGATCTGATCCATAGTCTGCCTTATTTTCATGAGACCACCCCTCTTCAGACAGCCTTGGTAAAAATGCAGAAAGACCGTACCCATATTGCACTGGTGATTGATGAATATGGCGGTACGTCCGGGTTGATCACAATGGAAGATATTCTCGAAGAAATTGTCGGTGAGATCCGGGATGAATTTGATGAAGATGAAGAAGCGGATATTATTAAAGTAAACGAACAACGTTATTTATTGAACGGCAGGGTACTTTTAAAAGATCTGGAGGAGCGCTTTGGCCTGGAGTTCGATGACAGCGAAGATATCGATACGATTGCCGGTTGGATTCAGCATCAATTGATAGAAGCTGAAATCGGGAGCAAATTTAAAAATAATGGTATCCGCTGGTCCATTCTGGAAATGGAAAACCACCACATCCTGAAAATCTCTCTCGATATACTGGATGAACAGACAGCAGGAAAATAGTGAACAGAGGCAGAAAGGAGCCACTCTCCTTTCTGCCTCTGTTTATTTCCCGCTGCCAATACCTCCTTTTTTTCTTATAATAAACTGCTTTAGGGTTAATGTATGCCACGAGCGGGCATACAAAAATTAAGGAATTCAAAAAATTGGAGGTTGAAGATATGGGAAAAGCAAAATCCTATGGAAAAGAATTCGGAGCAAAGTTTAAAGAAGACAATGCCACTATTTTAGCAGCGGCACAGGCTTATTATTATCTTCTTGCAATCGTTCCATTATTGATCCTGCTGCTGGCCATCCTGCCTTATCTGCAAATCGAGCCGCAACGCGTTATGGACTTTCTGGGCACTATTCTTCCCGGCGAAGTTGCTTCGACATTTGAAGAACAAATTGTCAGCGTTGTCACGACACCATCCGGCGGTCTATTGACATTCGGTATCCTGGGGACATTGTGGTCCGCATCAAACGCGGTAAGCGCATTCATCAAAGCAACCAATGAAGCATATGATGTGGAAGAGACAAGATCTTTCTTCGCACAGAAAGGCATCGCAATCCTCTTGACATTGTTCATGCTGGTTGCAGTTATCGTAGCTCTTGTATTACCGATTTTTGGCGGGGCGATCATTGATATGATCAGTTCATTCATGAACCTGCCGTCACAGACAGAAATTATATTCCAGGTACTCCGTTGGGTTATTTCCATTGCAGTAATGAGTATTGTTCTGGCATTTATGTACAAAATTGCACCGAATAAACACTTCCCATTTAAAGAAGTTATTATTGGTGCTTTAATCGCCACCGTATTATGGCAGCTTGTGTCGCTTGCATTCTCATTCTACGTATCGAATTTCGGCAGTTATAGCGCCACATACGGCAGTCTTGGCGGTCTGATTGTCCTTATCCTGTGGTTCTTCCTGACTGGTCTCATCCTGGTGATCGGCGCTGAAATCAACGCCATCATCCACAGACACAAAAATACAAAGAATGAGCCGGCCAAAGTACATTAATAGTTTAAAAAACCTCTTCGCCACAAGCAAATGCTTACGGCGAAGAGGTTTTATTTTATCTCAAATTGGATCAGACCGGCAAGTGGTTCATAAAATTCCTGTGCGCAAACCCTTCGACCTGGTTTTCAGTATAATGTTTCTGCAGTTCATTGATCAGATTTGGATAATCTCCGGCATTTCGCAATTCATCCGTATGGATTTTGATGCCATCAAAATCGGAACCGAATCCGATGTGATTTACCCCGCCAAGTGAACAGAAATGATCGATATGCCGAATAAGATCCGCGATTGTCGCTGTCTTCCCTCCTGCATTAATGAATTCAGGAAAGAAAACCACATTGACCATGGCATTTTTACGGAACATGGCGAGTGCCTGTTCATCGCTTAAGTTCCTGACATGGTTGCACAGCTCGCGTGCATTCGAGTGGCTGGCAATCGGGAAGTCCGCTAATTCAAGTACATCCCAAAAACCTTTTTCTGCCAGATGGGAAACATCGGTGAAGACTCGGTGATGATTGTTTGCACTGACAACTTCTTTTCCGAATAACGTCAATCCGGCACCTCTTGGGTCATCGGCTCCGTCTGCGCAAAGATTGGCGTAATTCCATGTCAAACCGACGGAGAGGACGCCCAGCCGGAAGAGATGGCGCAGCTTGGCAAGGTCATTCCCGATCGGTTCTGCCCCCTCAAGCGTCAGCACCGCACCGATTTCACCAGCCTCTAATTTATCGATATCCTCCCACTTCCTGATATGGCGCATCTGTGGGGTTTTTTCAATTATTTCTGTATGGAATAAATCCACCTGTTCAAGAGCGTGCTGCCATTTCTCATCAGATGGCAGCTCCGGATGTAGAAAAACTGCAAAAAATTGCACGTTGATGCCACCTGCCTGCAGTCGCTGAAAATTCGTATCCAATTCTCCCGCGTTCTCAAAGTTTAATAGGGGCGCATGGTAAAGTGAATCTCTTTTCGCTACCTGCATTTTGAATAGAGCATCACAATGTGTATCAATAATTTTCAATCTATCATTCTCCTTCTATTTCAGCCTTCCCATGCAATTTCTGTCGAATAAACCAGACTGTCAGCAATAAAGATTCTGCATTTTGTATGGCAGCATCCCAGTCCCAATGAAACCTTTATGTCCTGAATTTCTCCGTCCATGCCTCTCAACTTCCCAAATAATCTGGAGCTGAGTGCAAAGCCGGGCTGGTCATCCTGAAGAACCCCATCAACCCATAATTTCTTTTGATTCCACGTGCTTTCCACCCGAATACGATGTGAAGAATGTGTTAATTCCCATAAATCTCTCATCGTAACGCCTCCGTTTCATCCTGATAGGGACAGTATAGCAAATGTTCTGAAATTATTCTTCATCAAACAGCCGGCCCATCAAATGAAGGGCCGGCTGTTTTAAAGTTTTTATGAGCTTGTGGCAAAATATTAGAGCATTACCGATCAATATATATCCTTCAAGCTAGTGTTTGATTTTGGTGGATCGAATCGTAGAGGAAATCTACGATGTGAACCGCTTTCATTTCTTTTTCCAATCCTTCACTTTGAATCCCCACCTGCATTTGCATGAGGCAGCCCGGGTTGGACGTAACCACGATGGCAGGCTGCATTTTCTTCACCCCTTTCATTTTCGCATCGAGTATGCGTTTTGCCATTTCCGGTTGCAGAATGTTATAGATGCCTGCTGACCCGCAGCAACTGCCGGCATCGATCAACTCTTTGTATTCAAAGCCCGGTGCATCCTGAAGGAGCGACCTTGGCTCTAAAAACACACCGTTAACATTGCGGAGGTGGCAGGAATCCTGATAGGTTACAAGCGATTCTTCTGCCCCACCCATTTGTTTTAACTTTGAGTTCAAGCCCAATTTGACGAATAATGAAGAGATGTCAATCGTCTTATCGGAAAAACTTGCCGCTTTTTCAGTGTATTGCGGATTCCCTTCCAAATGTTTACCGTATTCTGAAAGAAAAGCACCGCAGCCTCCGGCATTATTGACGATATAGTCGAAGTCATCCGAATCGAATGCTTCAACATTTGCTTTGGCGTTGCGCAGCCCTTTTTCCATTTCGCCGCTGTGGCCATGGAGTGCTCCGCAGCATTGTTGCTCTTTCGGAATGACCACTTCGGCACCAAGCCATTCAAGCATCTCAATCGTTTTTCGATTCGTCTCCTGAAAGAGAGTATCCATCAGACAGCCTGAGAAGAAAGCCACTTTTACACTGGTCGGCTTCAAAACCGGTTCCCGCTTCTTCTTCGATTCAACTTTTGGCAACACCGCTTCCATTTGTTTCATAAATGGTGGAAACAGGTTCAAAAAACCAATTTTCCTAGCTGCTGCCTGCAATCCTGATTTTTGATAAAACTGAACCAGCTTCACTCCGGACGCCATTTTTTTCTGGTCGGCAAAGACACCATCAAAAGTCGCTTTGCGGACCGTTTTTTCTTTCAGGTTTATCGGCTTCGCCTGCTGCACCGCCACTCTCGTTTCTTCAATCAGAACGCCGTATTGTACACCTGCCGGACAGGCCGGTTCGCATGCACGGCAACCGAGACACATGTCGAAAGCGTCTTCGACGGAACCATCCCAGACCACATCTCCGTCCCGCATGGCTTTCATCAATGCAATTCGGCCTCGGGGGGAATGCGTTTCATCCTGATTCGTTGCAAGATAAGTGGGACAGGCCGGAAGGCAAAATCCACAGCGCATACAATCCATCAGCAACTCTTCATCAACATGTTCCACAAACGAATCTTGCATGCGTTGCTGTAATTCGCTAACCATTATTGATCACCAGCCTCATCTTCGTTTCCTTGGCAAACATTTTCCCAGGATTCATGATGTTCTGCGGATCGATCGATTGTTTAATCCCTTTCATAACATTTATGCCGCTTGTTCCCAATTTCCATTCAAGGTAAGGAGCTTTCATTTCTCCGACGCCATGTTCGCCTGTAATCGTTCCACCAAGTTCAATTGCAATATGGAAAATTTCAGCCAGCGCCTGTTCGACCCTCAGCATTTCTTCCTCATCTCTTACATCCGTCAGGCAGGTCGGATGCAAATTCCCATCCCCCGCATGGCCGAATGTACTGATTTGCACATCATATTTCACTGCAATTTGCTGAATGGCTTTGACCATTTTGGCGATTTCCGACCTCGGCACGGTGGCATCTTCGAGAATTGTGGTGGGCCGTTTTCTCGCCAATGCGGATAATGCGGCACGGCGGCCAGTTTTCAGAATTTCGGCTTCTTCATTGGAAGAAGCAATCGCCGTTGAAGTTGCGCCGTTTTGTTCGGCTATCCTGATCATCTGCTGAATATCACTCGCAACTTGTTCCTCATTGCCATCCTGTTCCATCAACAGCATTGCTTCCGCATCCAGAGGCAATCCTATTTTCATAAAGTCCTCAACTGCACCTATGGTACCTTTATCCATAAACTCCAATGTAACCGGGATGATTTTATCTGCGATAATAGCAGAAACAGTTTCAGCTGCATCCTCCAATGAATTGAAATAGGCTATCCCTGTCTTTTTCGAAATTGGCAAAGGAATCAGCTTGAGCGTAATTTCTGTGATGATGCCGAGAGTACCTTCAGATCCCACAAACAATGACATCAGGTCGTAACCTGCAACATCTTTCGCCAGCTTGCCTCCGAGCTTTAATATTTCACCATCCGGCAGAACCACTGTCATCGCTTTTACATAATCCTTCGTCACCCCGTACTTCAAGCCCCGGAGACCTCCGGAATTTTCACTGACATTTCCTCCGATGGTCGAAATCTTCATGGAACTTGGATCCGGAGGATAAAATAAACCGTTGTCCTCGACAAAATCACAAATATTCTGGGTAATAACACCCGGCTGCACAGTAATCGTCAAATTTTCCATGTCCAACTCGAGTATTTCATCCATATTGTTGAATAGAACAATAAGACCGCCTTGATTCGGCACAGTTCCTGCGGCAAGATTCGTCCCCGAACCTCTCGAAATAATTGGAATTTGTTCACTTGCACAAATCTTCACAATTCCAGCAATTTCCTCTGTATCCCGTGGTGAAATGACCAAGTCAGGTTTCGACTGGAAATTAGCTGTTGCATCATATGAATAAGCAAGCAACTGCGCCTGTGAATCTTTTACATTTTCTTCTCCCACTATTGAAACAAAAAGGTCTTTTCTTTTTACCGACATTCTTACCACCGCCTCATTGATAACGCTCTCATATTATTATAATATGCATCCAGTCATTCAATCTATGTAGTAATCGTACAAATTTATTTAAAACTCCGATAATATTTTTGTATAAATAAACAAAGACCCTTAAAATATCAAGGGTCATTTCTTTCTGTATAGGCGGAGCGCTGTGTATATAGTTGCGATATCACTATTATCGGCTAAATTGATGGAAAGCAGATTTTCAATTTTATTGAGCCGGTAAAGCAAGGTATTCTTATGGATGTGCAACTCATCAGCCACCGCTTGAACAGAAGTTCTTTTCTGAAGAAACACTTCAAGGTTATGGAGCAGTTCCTCCTCTTCCAGAAGCGGAGCAATTGTACGAGCTACAAACTCTTCCTGAACCTCTTTTGGGATGGAATAATAAAGAAGTTCCAACTTCAGTTCTTCTTCAAAAACAACTTCCCCCTGCCTCGCTGAAACGGCATGAGCCATCTCCGCCTGCTTGAATGATTCTTTAAGGTGATGAAAATCACCGGCCTTGCCCACACCTACAGGCAGTTTCCCTTTATCTTTTCCGGCAATTTTCTGTGAAATCCTTTGCAAACCGATGGCCAGTTCCTGTTTCTGAACAATCGGCAATAAAAAAATAAGCCTTTCCAACCCCCACCTGATGATTTTCATCTCCGGGTGAATCGTCTGGATGCGCAACAGATTTTCCACGTCTTCAATTTCATATTGGCGATTCGTTTGCATCATGGCAACCCGCCGATACAGTGACGTATCGATATTCAGCATTTTTGCCCGTTCTTCTATGCTTTCAAAAGAACTGTCAGAAGTCACCAGGTCAAAAAAGAAAAATTCGATTTCACGGATCCCACGCTCTTTTTCCTGCCTGGAGATTAAATCGGTAATAAATAGCTCAGCTACCTTTTTAACAAGCTTTGCATACTTTTCCACTTCCACAGGTTTACCTGTAACGCCCAGCACACCGATCGGCAAATCGGAAATGATGATTGGCATGACGATTCCTGGCCGGACACCAACCAGATTTTCGCACATCTCCTTCGTCATATGAAGAGGCTGCTGATTCTTCATCGCCAATGTTGCACCTTCATGGAAAGAATTCAACCGGCTGGGATCCGTACTGGCGATAACGTAACCATTCTTATCCGTCACCAGCACATTCTTATCGATCAAGTTTGTCAGTTCTTCCACTATCTTTGATGCCAGCACCTGAAAATCAAACATCTTTCCATCCCCTTTAAGCATGTTTCCCGTGATTCTATATACAACAAATCTTGAACTACATATTACACGAATAGTATGCATCGCGGATAAAAAAACAGACCTTTTTGTATAAAAGGACTGTTTCTGTTATCTTCATTCACCTGAATCGACGTTGTGATAAACCTGCTGGACGTCTTCGAGATCTTCAATGGCTTCTATCATTTTTTCGAATTGCTCCTGTGCATCTTCCGGAAGTTCGACGTCGTTCTGCGCCATCATCGTCAGCTCAGCCACAGTGAACTCGGTAATTCCAGCTTCTTTGAAAGCTTCCTGAACGAGGTGGAATTGATCCGCTTCGGCGTATACGATGACGGCTTCATCCTCTTCTTCGACATCACGAACATCGATATCCGCTTCCATCATCATTTCAAGCACTTCATCCCCGGTTTTCTGCCCTTCGATGCCTATGACCGCAATGTGGTCGAACATATAAGCGACAGATCCGCTGACGCCCATATTGCCGCCATTCTTGCCAAAGGCTGCCCGGACATCCGATACGGTCCGGTTAACATTATTCGTCAAAGTATCGACAATGACCATCGAGCCATTCGGACCGAAACCTTCATAGCGGAGTTCATCATAACTTTCTTCGGAACCGCCTTTTGCTTTTTCAATCGCACGGTCAATAATCGCTTTTGGCACATTATATGTTTTCGCTCGTTCCAACACAACTTTCAATGCCTGGTTCGAATCGGGATCCGGCTCGCCCTGTTTGGCAGCCACGTAAATCTCGCGTCCGAACTTTGCATAGATACGGCTTGTATTGGCATCTTTGGATGCTTTTTTCTCTTTGATATTATTCCACTTGCGTCCCATTTTGTTTCCCACTTTCTCTCAACTTTGAGTGTAAAGAATGTCTACTCCTTCTATTATATATTAAACCTGAGGAGATATTCGAGCCATACTGCAGAAAAAGCACAAATAGAAAAAAGCTCTGCAACTGAGATGCAGAGCCTGTCACAGTTTTGTTTTATCAACCCTGTGGTATTCGGAAATTTGGGTGACCCTTACTTTTCCTGTTTGCAGTTCATGATAGATCCCTCTGCTGTCGGTAAATGAAATATACTGATCCCGCTCACTTTGAATAAGAGCTTCCGCTTTTTCCTGGGACTCCTCAAAAATGAATCTCCGGATATAATGTTCTTCATCAAAAAAATAAGTGACTTTAAATTCTTTCATGCATACCCTCCTCTTAAGATTGATAAGGCAGATTCTGATAAAAGAAGTTCGGTTTGATGATGTCATTGTTATATGGCTTGTGGAAAATATGCGTTGTTGCGGGTGACAACGGAGGAATCAGCCAAGCCCAATTACCTGTGACCGTGCGGCCGGCTGCCTCTTCCTTCCTTTCAAAGCTCTTGAACTGTTTGGCTGCAGTATGGTGGTCCACTATTGTAACTCCGGCATTAGCGAATGATTCCAATACAGCTATATTCAACTCAACTAGCGCTTTGTCCTTCCATAGCGAGCGGTTGGATTTCGTGTCGAGGCCCATTATTTCCGCTACTGCCGGCAAAAGGTCGTAGCGATCTTCATCGGCAAGGTTGCGTGCTCCGATTTCCGTTCCCATATACCAGCCATTAAAAGGTGCCATCGTGTAATGGATACCACCAATTTCCATTTTCATATCCGCAATGATCGGTACGGCATACCATTTTGCCGCAAGATCGGCAAAACCTTCAATCTCCGGATGGTTCAGTTCAACTTCCATTATCGCCTGCCCCGGCAACTCAAAATACCTCAGTCCTACTCCCGCTTCTTCGATGACGATCGGCAGGATATCAAAGGCAGTACCTTCTCCTCTCCATCCCAACTCCAGACATTGTTTTGTAAATTCAATGGAGGATGAGTCACCAATTATAGTTCCATCCCTTTCATAGCCCGCATAACGCAATAGCTGATGATTCCAGATACGCAGTTTGTCTTTCCCATCCTGTTGCGCCGGAAAGACCGTCAATGACGGCCGGATTTTGCCGTCGTTCGTGGCGAATTCAATATGATTCAGTAACTCGTCAAAAGCTCCGTCAGCTGTTTTCACATGCCGCGCATCGAAAACGGTCAGCGTATTCCAAAACAACCGGCCGATGCAGCGATTATTGTTTCGCCAAGCCATTCGGGCACCGTGTTCGAGTTCTTCAAAGCTATGTTGATAAGTACCAGTCTGATTAACTTCTTCTATAATTTCATTTAAACGATTTTCTATATCTGTTTCATTCATTCCAATTTCTGCGTAGCAATTTTGAATAAAATAACCCGCTTCTTCGATCAAAGGTCGATTGGACATGGCAATTTTCATGAACTTCACTCCTTCTCCCAACATGATAGCATTCCTAAATTATTTCATTCCATTCAAATGTGTCAACTCTATGATTTTCCGGATGGCTGCAGTACACTTGAAAAAAGCATTATAGGAGCTGACATAAAATGATTAAAACTATTCTGTTCGACTTGGATGACACCCTGTTATGGGATAAGAGGAGTGTCGCTGCCTCGTTGCGGATGACTTGCGAATATGCAGAAGCCGTCTGCGGCGTTGATGCCTCGCTGCTGGAACAATCGATTCGATCAGAAGCTGCTGCCAGTTATTCTGAAACCTCAGTTTATGAATTCACCCAATCCATCGGCATAAACCCTTTTGAAGGATTATGGGGTGTTTTTGATGATGCCGGCGAACAATTCCAGACCATGAAGAAGCTCATGCCCGAATACAGGCGAACGGCCTGGACACGCGCCTTAAAAAAATCGGGTATTGACGATGGAACACTCGGTCAAAAGCTCAGTGAGCATTTCCCCATGATGCGCGCACAAAACCCCCTTGTGTTTGATGAGACCTTCCAGGTGCTCGACCAATTGAAAGACCGCTTTCAGCTGATGTTGCTTACCAACGGCTCCCCCAGCCTGCAACAGACAAAACTCACCATGACGCCGGAAATCGCTCCTTATTTCGATGACATCATTGTGTCAGGTGCTTTTGGCATTGGCAAGCCGGATACATCCATTTTTGACTTCGCTGTAGCCAAAAGCGGACACCTTAAATCCGAAGCAATCATGGTGGGAGACAACCTCATGACCGACATACTTGGAGCAAACCGCTCGGGCATAAAGTCAGTCTGGCTGAACCGCGACAATCAGACGGCCAATGCATCCATTGTTCCCGATTTTGAAATCCATGGACTTGACGAATTAATTCCGCTGCTGGAGAATCTTTAATTTCTTATCTCAATTTCTCTATATATTCACTGCCTTAACTTTTTCAATTTCCGCAAGCTCTTCCAGTTGGCGGATGCTTTCGGCTTCAGCCGGTTTATCAATCGTCAGCATCATTATTGCATCGCCGCCTTCCGCCGTCCGTCCCACCTGCATCGTCGCAATATTAACGCCTTCCTGCCCGAGAAGTGTTCCGACGCGGCCAATTACACCCGGGCGGTCATGGTGACGGATAAATAAGAGATGCCCGGTCGGAATGACGTCTACGATATAATCATCAACTCTGACGATACGTGCGCCTTGCCCATTCAATAAAGTGCCCGCGGTTTTCCATTTGCCTGCCTGTGTCAGGATTTCCACGGAAATCAGACTGGTAAAGCCTCCCGCAGCAGCAGATTTCCTTTCATTTACCGTGATCCCTTTCTGGTGGGCGATAAACATAGCATTGACATCGTTTATCCGTGTTCCCAAATGCCGCTTCAGAATGCCCTTCAGGATATTCCGCGTCAGCGGACCGACTTCAGAATCAGCCAGTTCTCCTGAATAACTGATGTTCACTTCCGTTGCCGTACTGCCTGAAAGATCCGTCAGAAACGCCCCGAGCCGTTCGGAAAGATCGAAATACGGTTCAATTTTACTCATGATTTCTTCCGGCACAGAAGGAAGATTAACGGAATTTCGTACAACTCCTTTACTGAAATAACTGACCACATCCAGACTGACATCAATCGCTACATTCTCCTGCGCTTCATGCGTACTGGCACCAAGATGAGGAGTCGCAACCACTTCAGGCAAATCGAGCAGCCGGAAATCCACCATCGGTTCCTGTTCAAATACATCAAGCGCTGCGCCTGCAACTTTGCCGGATTTGATTGCATTGTATAAAGCTTTTTCGTCAATAATGCCGCCTCGTGCACAATTGATGATTTGCACGCCCTTCTTCATGAGGCCAAAAGCCTTTTCATTTATCAGATGCCGGGTTTCTTTCATTAAAGGAGTATGGACAGTAACGAAATTCGACGCCTTCAGCACTTCTTCCACTGTCCCAAAGCTGATTCCGAGTTCTTCTGCCTTCTCTTGCGTCAGGAACGGATCATAAGCGATGATGTTCATCCTTTGTCCTTTGGCACGCACAGCCACTTCTGCACCGATGCGCCCAAATCCGACAACTCCCAAAGTTTTCCCTTTCAACTCAACACCTACATATGATTTCCGGTCCCATTCCCCGTTTCGCATCGCGGTGAATGCCTGCGGAATTTTTCGGGCCATCGACATCAGCATTGCCATCGTATGTTCCGCAGCAGAATTCGTATTGCCGTCCGGTGCATTGACGACGATAATCCCTTTTTCAGTCGCTGCCTCCAAATCTATATTATCCACACCAACACCCGCACGGCCAATAATTTTCAGCTTGTCGGCCTTTTCAATCAATTCACGTGTCACCTGCGTTTTACTGCGCACGAGCAGCGCATCAAAGCCAGTAATTTTTTCCGCCAGCTCTTGCGGATTCAAATCTGTATCAAAAACCACCGTGATGCCCTCTGTATCCCGAAGAGGGAAAATACCTTCTTCGCTCATCGGATCGCTGATTAAAATCTTATAATTCGTCATCTGCTCATCCCTCCGTTCAAATATACCTGCTGAGCGGCACACACACCGCTGCCGAGTTCAATCTTTTTACCTGCTTTCACAATACCGATTTCAATAGCAGCTATCGCCTGCAACAGGTCTGCCGGAGAACAATAGCCCATATGGCCGATCCGGAAAATTTTCTTCGACAATTGCTGCTGACCCCCTGCCACTTCCATGGCAAATTCTTCTTTTAATATTTTACGCAGCTCTTCTGCATCAAAATCTTCGGGTCTTATTGCCGTTACAGTGGGTGAAGCATCTTCGTCACTTGTCAAAAGCGGAACTCCCAGTGCTTTAAAAGCGGACCTGGCCATCTTCATCATCACTTGATGCCTCGCGTAAACACCTTCCAGACCTTCTTCCTCCATCAACATCAGTGCCTGCTTCAGGCCAAATAGAATTGACAGAGCCGGTGTGTATGGAGTGGCATCTTTTAAAAGGTTATTCCGATGCTTTTTCAGATCCAGATAAAATCGGGGCTGCCGATTCGTTTCGATTATATGCCACGCCCGTTCGCTTGCTGCAATAAAAGCAAGCCCAGCCGGCAGCATAAACGCTTTTTGGGAGCCGCTGACCACGATATCCAGGCCCCAGTCATCCATTTTCGTTTCCACGCCGCCAATACAGGAAACGCCGTCCACAATAACCAGCGCTTCCGAATTCTTTCGAATCGCTTCAGCCAATTCTTTTACCGGGTTTAAAACACCCGTGGAAGTCTCGCAATAGGTCATGAATACCGCCTTTATTGCCGGATAAGCTTGAAGCATCTCCGTGATGTCCTCAGCAGCCGCCGCTTTTCCCCATTCTGTTTCGACAATATGAGGATGAATTCCGTAGGCTTTGCAAATATCCGCGAACCGTTCGCCAAATGCGCCGGTGACGACGACCAGCACTTCTTCTCCCGGTGACACCGTATTGACAACGGCTGCCTCCAGCGCTGCCGTCCCACTTGCAGTCAATATCAACACTTCCTGGCTGGTGCCAAAAACCTTCTTTAAACCTGGTCGTATATCTCCCAGCAGATCTGCTGTGCTTTGCCCCCGATGTCCAATCATTGGCTGGGCCATTGCCCGGCTTACACTTGGCGGGATTGGACTTGGTCCGGGTAGCCGTAAAATCTGTTGATCAGCTAACATGGAATCTCCCTCTTCCTTTTAAAATCAATTGTAATTCTGTAATTGGATGAACAGAAAAAGGCTCTCCACCCCTCACATATAAATGCAAGGGGCGAAGAGCCTTCGGTTCGCGGTACCACCCTAATTCACTGCAGAATTGCAGCCTCATTGGTCAGATGCATAACGCGCACGAAACGGAAGAACCTACTGTATTTCAGTCCATCTATTCAGGAGTGCTGATCCGGGTCGCAAGCGCTGATTCCCACCATCCATCAGCTCTCTGGAGCTTGCTGTGCCCGAATCTTATCTCCATCATTATAATTGACTATATTGGAATTTAATCAATCATATACAGTCAATAATAAATTGTCAATAAAATCTTATTATTCAGTTATTTCAGTAACCGTTTTCATTCCTCTCGAACACTTGCCACTGGCGGTTTCAATTGCTTTCAATTTCTTTTATTATACAAAGCAAAAAACCGTCCCTCCGAAGAGGAACGGTCATTATAATATTTATGCCAAACCGAAATCGTTGACCAATGCAGCAAGGCCGCCCTGGTAACCGCTGCCGATTGCATTGAATTTCCATTCAGCGCCGTGGCGGTATAATTCACCGACTACGAGTGCCGTTTCGATGGAGAAATCTTCCCCCAGGTCATAGCGCAGGATTTCTTCATTATTGCTTTCGTTCAGAATGCGGATAAATGCATTTGAAACCTGGCCAAAGTTTTGTCCACGGCTCTCCGCTTCATGAATCGTCACCGTAAACACGACTTTGTGAAGATCTGCTGGTACATTCGGCAAATCGACAATCACTTGCTCGTCGTCTCCTTCACCTTCACCCGTCAGGTTATCGCCTGTATGGGTGACAGAACCGTTGCCTCCGACGAGGTTATTGTAGAAGATAAAATCTTCCGGTCCGCGGGATTTGCCGTTTTCGCCTACCAGAAACACAGAAGCGTCAAGGTCGAAATCTCCTCCGCCGCTGTATTTATTTGTATCCCAGCCCAAGCCTACTGTTACTTTTGTTAATCCCGGATTTGTTTTTGTTAAGTCGATTTTTTGGCCTTTTGACAGGTTGATTGTTGACATTAATAATCTCCTCCGATAAGTTTATTTTCTTTGGGTATCTTCATATTTCTTCTGCAATTCTTCGATGCGCAAGCGTCCTTCTTCCCGCATCTTGCGGTTTTCATCTTCAATGGCACGTGTATCGTTCATGCCCTGCATAATAGTCTCCCATGTTTGCTCAATCGTTTCAATCTTGATGCTCGGCTGGCCGGACATCCGTGCGATATCAACCGATTGGCGGGATATATCATTGGCATTGTTCAATAGCATTTCATTGGTGCGGCGATCAAGTTCACTCATTGACTCAGCCACCAGATTCTGGCGCTTCGCCGCAATCGCGTTGATCAACCCGGTTTTAAAAATCGGAATCGTCGTTACAAATGCTGAGTTGATTTTTCCGATCAGTTTCGTATTACCGCGCTGCAGCATACGGATTTGCGGCGCAGCCTGATAAGAAACCTGTTTTGCCATTTCAAGGTCATAGACACGCTGTTCCAGAAGTTCAATGGCATTCTGCAGGGAATTCAATTCCATCAATGCCATCTGATCGCCGGACTCCGCTTTCTTTTTCACTTCAGGCTCCATCGCTTTCAATTCCTCGACTTTGATGTCACCTGCTGCAATATATTTCTCCAACTCCATGAAATACTGGAAATTCTGATCGTAAAGGTTTTCCAATGTCGTCGTCGATTTTTTCATTTCCGACTCGTATTTGGTAATCTCGACATACACTTTATCAATTTCCGTACCCATCGTCTGGTATTTATTGAAGAGCTGTTCGATCATCTTATTGCCTTTATTGAAGATTTTGTTCAGAAAGCCTTTTTTCTCCACAAAATCTTTTTTATCAAATTTATCCATGATTCTGCCGAGCTGTTTCAGTAGCTCACTGGATTCTTCCATGCTGTTGGCCTGGACAGAATTCAGGACCTTCCCTGTAAACGCGGAAATCTCGTTTGCGGGCTCGCGACCGAATTCCAGTAATTCAATCTGGTTTTTCGGATCGATTTTTGAAGCCAATTGCAACACTTGCGGATCTTTTTTCAATTGCACTTTCAATTGATTTTCGTCTTTCATGACCAATTCCTGCTGTTCGATCTGATCTGGCATCGTATTCATCATTACCCCTCCTTTTTTAGTTACATCCATCTTCCTAGGAATTTCCGAACAACTGACGGCTCCTGAAACGGTTCGTTGAAACTGCGCTCATCCAGCCAGTGCACATCAAAAGCTTCTGTATCGATCCAACGCTCGATATCCTGATGCCCTTGTGGATTGATGATGATATTATCAAGTCCAAAACTGTGCGCCAGTGCAATGGTATTGGCATCCGCACGGCTCAACTCTCCGTCCTTCTCTTCATTATAGAACAATAAAGTCGGTACAAACTGCGGATAATCAAATAATTGGATCAATTGGATGACTGCATCCGGCAGGGCCATCGACTGGGAGAAGGCGTAAAGCTGCAAATCTTCGAACGATTCGCCGCTTTGAGGCAAAAGGATCGGCTTTTCCACATGCCGCGCAATGGCCGCGCCAATAGCCGTCTGGACACCATCCGGCAATTTGCTGTATCGCCACCAATTGGCTGTTTTCATCTTTTCGGGATCCAATTTCCCTTTATTGTCCAGTGCGGCCCGGTAATGAAATTGCTGATTGCCTTTGCGTTCATCGATAAAAGGAAAACTTCGCACCAATTTTGTGTCTTCACGTTCCGTCAGTTTATGGACATTATCCCAGAACCGTTTCCGGTCCTTTTCGATGCCCATCACTTTGGCAAAGACGACTGGGATATGGACGACCCCTCGCTCCACTAAAAATGACGGTCTCACCATGGCACGTTCTTTCGCCAACATAAAAGCCTCATCAATCGTTGTTTTCAAGCGGATCGAATGGGTGACATATCCTTTAAACTGAAACGGCTTGTAAAGGCCCGAATCATCATGATGCAGCAACCGGTCCACTTCCTGCGTTGCGCGGTAAGCGACTGTTCCTACACGTTTCGGTTTTTCTTCCGGAAAGAGCGGCGGCTTGTCGGCCGTTACTTGAAAACTGTGGCTGTGAATATTTTCTTCACCAACCAATTTCCCTAACCATTTTTCTCCGGCCGGATCATAGACGACAATATGAAAGCCATAGGCAGCCGCCAGCTTCAGAAACCATTTTTCACTTTCTGAAGAATCGCCATACCACAGAAATCCGGGCAAGCCTTTTTCAAGATTCAATTTCAGCAGTTCCGGCTCGATGTGATTAAAATTCCATTTTACGAGATCTGTCGCTACTCTCCTGAAGGATGACTGAACCGTGCTGCCGCCGGATTGCTCCTGAAAGGCTTTCAGCACGTCGATCATCACAACACGGAGACGACGGTTCAAATCGGCGTCTTTCAAGCGGGGCAATAATCCTTTGCCATCCAGGAAAGCGACAATTCGGCTTGCCGATAATCCATTTTCTTTTTTATTCATTTCAAATAGATCCTGAAGCGCTTTCAGTCGGTCCTGTTCAATATGTTTGTTCATTTTGCCTGATAAACGAATCAGCCGGCCTTCTGCCTGTTCCATCGTTTCATAAATGGAAGCAAAATAATCATCCTCATCCAGCGGAATTCCGGTAAATTCACCGAGAAGCTGCGGATAGGTGATGGATTCTTCTTCCACTTTTGTTTCCGAATGTTTGATGAGCGGCTTATTCAGCCATTCACCAAGATTTTCCGGATCCCATGTTCTGACACGGACCGGATGCAATTGAACCATGGGTATCCCCCCTTGCTATTTGCTTTGCAGGGAAAGATCCGCGACTTTCGCCAATATTTCCTCGCCTGCTTTTATCCCTTGTTCTTCGGTTACAATAATATGGTCGGAAACTTCAGCATCGGCCCGAACAGCTTCGCCATGAGCCGCAAGCAATCCCGCATCTGCGCTTTCCAGCAAATCGAGGTCGAGCAAGGAATCTCCCGCGGCAATCACATAATCCGCCTTGATGCGATCCCGCACATATTCCATCGCTGCCGCTTTAGTGATGCTCTCAGGCATGAAATAAAGCTTTCTGCCCTGCAGCGACATCCCCCATCCAATTTTCCGGAAAATTTTTGTATAGAATCCGATTTTTTCTTCCGGGAACTTTTCCCGATCGACAATCAGGTAAACAAACCAATCTTCCGCCTGTCTGACACGCAACACCCAATCTTCATTGAAATACTGCTGAATGACAGGCAACAGCTCTTCGATGACCGTCTTTTCATCGACGCAGCGCCGGCGAATATCAGTCGACCATTCCTTGATGGGCTCGCCGTTTTCAAGGATGACGGCCCCGTTGGAAATTATGGCGAATTGAGGCGGCTCACTGCCTTCATAAATGCCTGTCACACGTTCATATTGCTCACGCGTTCTCGTCGTCACCGGCACAAAAACAGTATTCGGCTCCAACTCCCACAACGCAGATTGGCTTTGTTCGGTCATAAAGGATTGCGGTTTGCCTTCAAAACGTTCAACTTCGATCAATTCTTCCGCTTTCACTTCAATACCCATGGAATTTCGTGAATAGATCAATGTCTGGTCGAGGTCACTTGCAAATAGGACTGTCATATTTCTTTCCCCGATTTGATCAACCCGATTGACCGGTAGAATAAATCCGGCACCTCTTCGACCGGCACCCCTTTTTCTTCAGCGAGAATCAAAATGTGCTTCACATCCGGATGCTCCGCATCTCGCACCAGCACTTTCCAAGGATTTCTCCGAAGCAGCACACGCGTAGTTTCGCCCACTCCCGGTTTCACCAGATGGTAATCTGCTTCGCTGTACATGCTGTGGCCGATCTCCTCGACTTCTTTCATGCCTTCCCATGTGCGCTCAGCAGTAACCGGTGTGTTGTAAGCCTCCTCTTCTGAGGCTTTGCTTGTTTCGGCAAAACAGTCTGTTACCTGATCGACAAAATCATTGGAAAGATCTTCTTCTATTAAATCACCATAAAATTTCGCGCCGTGGTAATCGTCCTCTTTGATAAAACGGTCGTTCAGAATCGTGCGGCTCACAAGACCTGAAACGGTGGAGTTCAGGCAGGCACTGGGAATCAGAAAATCTTCCCGTGTACCGAAGAGGACTGCACATGCTCCCGGATCTGCAAGAACCGCCATATCATCGTTAAGATCCGTGGCATATTTGCGGTTGAAAAGCTCGAGCGATTTTGTCAGCTCTTTTTGGATCGCCCCTTTTCCGGTCCAGCCGTCGATAAATTGGATTCGGCTGTCCGGGTGGGCGTTGCGTATCGATTGAATCGCTTTTTCATCTATACCTTTATCACGCAGAATCGATACGCTGTAATGCGGCCAGTTCATCTTCAGCATTCTTTCGGCATAACGCTTGATCAGGATACCGATAGGACTGCCGGCACGAGCCAGCGATACCAATACGATATTGTCGGTTCCGGCATTCATTTGGATTCTTCTAGCCACAATTCCGACCAAATGGCTCAATTGCTCTTTTGTCTGCTCCACCGACTGGTGATAAAGTTTTGTGTATTCTTCAGATGGACGATATTCGACAGGAAGCCGCTCTGCGTAATGTCCGCCCGTCTGTACAGCTTTCTCACGTTCTTCAAGTGAACTTTCTTCAAATTCGTCTGTGACATCCTTCAATAAAAATGTGATGTCTTCTTCCGGATAGCTTGTTTTCACTAAACCTGCAGTAATCATAGGCCACCCCTTTTATAATTTATCTGTCAGCGAAAGCCATTCGACCGGAGCTTTTTGCTCCAGATAAGAGATCAAGGGCTGCCAACTCGCTTCATCGACAACCGACTCCGCTAAAAGGTATATACGATCAACATCCACTCTACTTATATTATACAGGAATTGATTGATCCCCTCAGCATCAGGCAATTCAAAGCGGACTTTATCTTTAATCGGATAGCCTTGTTCATCGGCTGCGAAAATGGGGCTTCTTGTGGTGGTCTGGACCAAAGCGTCACCGCCTAGTGCCAAAGCGAATCGAAGGGGTAGATACATATTTTCCCCAATCCCGATAACCAGCGGTTTCTGGCTGGAAGTTACACTTCCTGCCGCTTTTTCTGCCCATCCTTCTATTTCGGAATGCCTGCTGCTTGTCAGTCCAAATCGACCCGTAAACGGAAGGTAGCACTGGCCGGTAGCAGAACGCAATTCAATCGCTGCGATTTCCGATGACCGGGCAGGCAACTTATTTCCGGTTCCAAGCAAACTATGCATTTCTCCTTCTTCCGGAGATTCACTGTAGTTCAACTCAAATTCTCCGGCAAGCAATGCTAAAACATCGATGTTCAACTCTTTCGCCTGAGCCATTTCCTCGAGTTTCTGTTTTTGGCTTTCATTGCGCCAATCAAGAATGGAGAGCGATATGTAATTTTTGCCAGGGAATTGCGTGTTCAGCGCATTAATTAAGTTCAACAAAGTATTTCCTGTTGAAATTTCATCATCGATCAAAACAATCGTTTCCGCATCTTCCAGCATGCCGGCAGGAGCAAAAACTTTGTGGGAAGTAGCATGAGAATGCTCTTCTTCAAACACGAAAGCGGGAGAGGCCCCGACAATTTCTTCACGAGTTGTATGGATATAGGCCGCTTCATCGAAATGATGGAAAACTGCATGGCCGAGGCCCGTTGCGGTTTCCGCCATGCCAATAAAAACCGTGCGCTGCGGCAAAGTTGTTCTATGAGCCAGGGAGGCCCGGCTGGTTTGAAGACAGACATTCCCCGATTGGATCATCTCTGCAATTTGCTGATTTTGAGGAATTGGCGAAAGACCGGATTCCTCCATTAATAAGGAAGCAAGCAAGCTGCCTGTTCCGAGAGCGAGCGCCGGATGAACCGCCAAATGCTTGGCAATCAGCTTGCTGACAAACAAAAACTGCCTTTTTTTATTCACTCGAAGTGCCATGGAGAATAAAGACTCCATCGGCAAATTTCCATAACTGGCATTTACAGAAACTTCGATATCCATTTTATCCCAATATTTATACCTGGTTTGCAAGTTGCTTCGCTCGCAAATGATTGAGGACGTCGATCGGTTTGTAGTGTTCATTCAGCACCCCATATATTTCCGCTTGAGCAGCAACTTTTTTCGCCCAGCTCAGGTGCGGTTTTACTTCATTCATTTTATTGCGCTGCGGACTTTGCAGAATTCCGTTGAATGTATCACTCTTCGCCAAAATCAGCATGGCATCTTCATAGGTTTCATGTGAAATGATATGCCCCGCATTCACAATCGCTATTTGGGAAGGATGAATACAGGTCTTCCCTTTAAAGCCGTTCAGAACATCCAACTGCACTTCTTCCCATAGCACTTTTTCCGGTTTTGATGTCAGCCAGCCGTCCGTCTCGGATGAAAAATATTCATAAACAGGACCGGAAACAATAAACCCGTCTTCCGCTTTTGTAAATTTATTCAGAATCGAAATCAGGCAATCCCTGATCAAATGCACATCGTATATTGTCCGCTCCACCGGTCGTCTTAAGCCGTAAAGGCTGGAAAAATCAGTGGCTCCAACCCTTATCGTTAAAATCCTGTTTTTTTCCTCGCGTAATTTACTGTAAATTTCCGTGAGTGCCTGTTCACGCGTTTCAGCAAATAAGACTTCTTCTGTTTCAAGAAGCGGCAATGCATATAACATTCTTCCCGCACTTTCGCTGGCACGGTCAAGAGCTGAGAAAAAAGACTCCAAATCGCCAGCCTGCACCTTGGGCAGCACAATTCCAGTCAGCACACCGAGTGCACTGCCCGCCAATTGCGTCAGCTTATCCAATTGGACGGCGTTTCGGATGCGCAGGAACAGCAACGGACTTTCTTTGGCATCTGACCCAGAAGCCAATTCGAGTTCTTTGAGTTGAGAAACGACATTTGCTTCAGCGGACGCCAATTCGGTGTCAGCCACAGCGTCTTCCAGGCAAACCATTAGAGTCGCCAAGCCGGAAAATGTGTCCCGCCGATAACTTCCGGCTATAATCTTAGCTGCGAAATCAGGCCTTGAGCCAGGTGTATAGAGTGCGGCACCCAACGCCAACCCAAGCATTTCCCGTTCCGTATCTCGATTAAATTCTGCCGGGGGACGTTTAAAAAGTGTTTTTAACTCAGACTTACTCAAGGCGTTGAAATGTCTCAATATGAATTCCTCCCGGCACAATTAAATTAAAGCTTCTTGGTTGAGTAAATGAAATAGTATTCATAAGTCGCTTCGGCGCTTTGGACAGTGCGAAGATTATGCTCCTGCGCACTGCTCGTCGCAAAGGAGGCGCCACAAGTTCATGGCGCACCTTAGCTCCCGCAATAAGCCGAGAATACCACTCGTCTTTGCTTCGTCGGCATTCGCCTGCTCCTTGAGCCGCGCCATCGCTGGGTAATTAACTTTATTGAAGAAAAATCTCCAAGATATGGAGCAAAACAGCGAAGACGCCCAGGGGGCCAAGCGAAGTGCTGAGATCCACTCGGGCGAAGTGCTGAGATCCACTCGGGCGAAGTGGAACGAGCCCGAGTTAGCTCAGTACGAGCCCCCAGGCAAGCGTAGCTGTTTTGCGGAATATCGGTTAGTATAGACTAAAATTAAATTCATTTATACTTATTTATTTCCCATCTTAATGGAGAAAAAAGCAAGGAGCCCAGCCCCTTGCTTTTTC
Organism: Metaplanococcus flavidus; assembly: GCF_042675885.1. Lineage (NCBI taxonomy): Bacteria > Bacillati > Bacillota > Bacilli > Caryophanales > Caryophanaceae > Metaplanococcus > Metaplanococcus flavidus. The sequence continues at coordinate 94,377 of NZ_JBHTKI010000002.1, forward strand.
AACTTGCCAGATTAGCTGTCGAGTCCAAAATCCTTGACCAGTGAACCGAGGCCGCCTTGATAGCCGCTGCCGATTGCATTGAATTTCCATTCGCTGCCGTGTCGATATAACTCCCCCACAACGATTGCTGTTTCAATAGAGAAGTCTTCTCCCAAGTCATAGCGGATCAATTCTTCATTCGTATCTTCATTAAGGATGCGAACATATGAATTGTTAACCTGCCCGAAATTTTGCGATCTCGTTTCACCATCGTGGATGGTTATCGCAAAACTCACTTTTTCAATTGAAGAAGGAATGGCAGAAAGATCAACTTTCACCTGCTCATCATCCCCTTCTCCTTCGCCTGTGCGGTTATCGCCTGTATGTTCCACAGCCCCGCCAGCGCCTTTTGTATTATTATAGAAGACAAAGTCAGCTTCTGATGCGGCTTTGCCATTTGCATCCAGAAGGAATACCGATGAATCGAGGTCGAAGTCCTGTCCACCGTCATATTTATTCGTATCCCAGCCCAGTCCAACGACTACTTTGGACAAGCCCGGATTGCTTTTTGTCAAATCGACTTTTTGTCCTTTAGATAAATTGATCGCCATTTACAAACACTCCTTAAGCATATTTATTGGCAATTGAACCAATATCAGAATCTGTCGTGCTTTCCCCTACTGCCGAGAATTTCCATTCACTGCCCTGGCGGTATAATTCGCCAGGAATAAGAGAAGTTTTACCGGAGTAATTTTCTGTCAGGTTATAATGAACGAGTTCTTCTTTGGACTGATTGTCCACCAAACGGATAAAGGCATTTTCAATCATCCCGAAATCCTGTTTTTTCTGCTTGGCGTTATAGATGTTCACTACAAAAATCAAACGATGAATCGATGGTGAAATGCGCTTCAGATCGATATTGATGGTTTCATCATCGCCTTCTCCTTCACCGGTAAGGTTGTCACCGGAATGAACAACACTGCCATCACGGCTTTGTTTGTTTCCAAAATAAATCAGGTTTTCTTTGCCGGCGAGTTTTCCGTTTTCATCAAGCATGATGACAGATGCGTCACAGTCAATGTCGGAACCGCCTCCACCGCCGCCAAGAAGCGCACTTAGGAAGCCGCCGCTTTTCTTCGTTTCTATAGGATCCCATCCAAGTCCGACCATGATGCTTGATAGAGATGAACGTCCTTTTGTCAAATCAATCTTCTGACCTTTTACTAAATTGATACCCACTCTTAACACTCTCCATTCATCTTTATGTATTCTATAGTTAATACTATTTGTATATGCGGAAAATTTCAATTCTAAGGGTCGGGTGGCCTGTAAAGATGCGCACTCTTTCCAAGCTTAAACCTAGCATCTTCCAAATTCTGTGTCAATCAATTTAAGCGGAATTTTCTGAAAAAAGAATTTGGCTCACCATTTTCCAGCATCTCTTATTGTATACGCGCCAATGTTGATAAAGTTTCAAAGAAGGTTTATATTTTATAGTTCAAAAGACGCCAAATCTTCAAAACCCCATTCTATTTTGCACATATTTTTTCTGCGTTCCGGGTATATATCGCAAGGGGATATTTTTCATCCATTATTACAGAGGAGAGTTCAAACATGAAGTTGATATCAATTATGGTTCCAGCTTACAACGAACAAGAAAATATCTCTTCCATCCATGAAGAATTAGTACAGGAACTCGAAGCAGTTCCTTATAGATACGAAATATTATTTATCAACGACGGCAGCCGTGACGGCACATTAAAAGAAATATTAAAACTTGCTGAACAATATAATTACGTGAAGTATATTTCCTTCACCAGAAATTTCGGAAAGGAAGCTGCGATTCTTGCAGGACTGAAAAGAGTGAGGGGAGATGCCGCTATCCTGATGGACAGTGATCTCCAGCATCCGCCGATACTCATTTCAAAAATGCTGCAAGGTTTCGAAGAAGGGTATCACCAGGTTGTTGCCAAACGAACTCGGACAGGCGATCCTAAAGTGCGCACATTCTTGTCTGGTTTCTATTATAAATTGATCAATTCGATTACGGATGTCGATCTTGCTGATGGCGAAGGCGATTTCCGGTTGATAAGCAGAAAGGCGATTGACTCTCTGCTGCTGCTCAGCGAAAACAACCGATTTTCCAAAGGTTTGTTTTCGTGGATCGGGCTGAGCAAGATGACCATTTGCTATGACAATGTTCTCCGAGAAGGCGGCTCTTCCAAATGGTCGTTCGCAAGCCTTATCAATTACGGCATCGATGGCATCATTTCGTTTAACACAAAACCATTGCGGATTTGTTTCTACACGGGCTTTATCGTTTTGTTCCTTTCGCTCGCCTACATCGCCTACACCTTTTACGAGATTTCACAACGGGGCGTCACCGCACCAGGTTACTTCACGACAATTACGGCCATATTGGTGCTCGGCGGCATTCAGCTGATCAGCCTCGGTGTACTCGGGGAATACATCGGCCGCATATATAATGAAACAAAACGCCGGCCAAATTTTCTGGTCGATATCAGCAATGTGGATGAATATGATGAGTCTTAAATCGCTGAATACCGAGTTTACACGCTTCCTTTTTGTCGGTGTCATCAATACCCTGAGCTATTATTCGATCTACTTGATCCTTCACAACCTGTTTTCACTGCCCTATATGATTGCTCATATTATCGGCTTTCTCATCAGCCTCAATGTGTCGTTTTTCCTGAACACTTACGTAACTTACAGAGTAAAACCCACTTTAAAAAAGTACTTATATTTCCCTCTTACCCAAGTTGTCAACATGACGGTTTCGACTATCCTGATTTTCATATTTGTCGAGTACCTGAAGTTAAACAGTAACATTGCGCCATTTGCCGCGGTGATTTTCACAGTTCCCATCACTTTCGTCGTTTCCAGTAAAATTATGAAAGATCCCGTAAGACAGAAATAAGAAAAAGTCGGTGAATTCATGGTAAAAAAATATCCATCCTGGGTGCTGTTGGCTTTCAGCTTTGCGCTGGCCATCCTTGCACACGGGGTGTTCCTCTATCAATGGACACAAGGGCAGTATATGGCTGGCATCAACGATGGCTTGTCACAAATGATGCCATTCAAACATCTTCTGTATGAACAATATACAAACGGGGAATTTTTCTATTCCTTCGATTTCGGGTTGGGGGCCGGCACTTTCAGCGAACTGGCTTATTATTTTTCAACTTCCATCGTATTTCTGTTGACTATTCCTTTTGTCTGGTTTTTGGAAATGACCGGGCTGATCGATGCGCCTGATGTCCTGTTCTGGGCCAACGCCGCAGTGTTTATCAGCGCCCTACGCATGAGCCTTGTACTGTTCATCACCGCCCGCGTTTTCATCTACACGAAAATCCCTTACTGGCCATCATTGATTGGAGCTTCTGTGTATGCGATATCCGGAATGTATTTCCGTCATACCGTATACTGGGAATTTTTTGCCGATGCATTTTTATGGCTTCCATTGCTTGTGCTAGGCACCGAGAAAATTCTGAGGGAACAAAAACCGGGCTGGTTTCTGCTCGCTGTGTCCATTTCGTTTTTCGATAATTTCTATTTTGCCTATATCAATTTCCTGCTGGTCGGCATCTATATTCTGTTCCGGCTTTTCATTCCGCTGACTGACGCGGAAAAGGACAGAAAGAAAAAAATCATTACTTTCCTGACAGCCGGAGTTATCGGTTTCGGAATCGGCGCTGTAAGTTTCATACCGGCAGTTTATGCCTACCTGAATAACCATCGCCCCCCTTTTCAGCAGGATATCCCAATTTTCGAGCCTATTGACAATATTCTTTACTCAAGCCGTTACATCATTTTGCCGGCGCTGTTTGTGCTGTTCCTGTTCACTTTCCGTTTTTACCGCAATAAAACATTCCGCTTATTTGCATTAATAGGAATTGCCGGAGTGCTCATGCATTTGAGTCCACTTGTCAGCAGCATCTTTAACGGCTTTTCCGCTCCGCAATACCGCTGGGAATATTTTATTTCATTTGCAGCAGGAGGAGCGATAGCCAGTGGATTGGGCATGCTGTCCAAAATGTCACAGCGCGGCTTTTTCATTACGGCAGCGCTGACCGGTTTCATCTACGCCATCTATGCGCTATTGGATCCGGCTTTCGAATTCGACTGGGTCGAAACAGGCTTGGTCATTGTCAGCCTGTTGGCTACAACCACTGCTGTTTGGGCAGCCCTCCATTTCAGCGAAAACATGGGCCCAAAAATCATTGGCGGCGTTCTCATTGTGTGGCTGATCGTCTTCGCAAATTTTTACCAGTCCGAAAAAATTCTGGAGATGGGAGATGTTTGGGAGGTCAATAAAGAATTGATTACGGGTGAAGACTATGACGATCCTGAAATCAATCGCTTGCTGGAAGAAATCCATGCCCGAGAAAACGATGGGATGTACCGGATTGAATGGATGCAGGGTGTCCGCAATAATACACCGATTGTCCAGGATTTTCAGGGGCTTAGTGCATATTCGAGTATATTGAATCAAAATCTTCTCTATTTTTATTTATACGATCTGGAAATTGATATGCAGCGCGAAAGTGTCAGCCGCTACGCGACGCTCGGCAACCGTGCGAATCTCTTCAGCCTGGTGCGCGGTAAATATATTATCCGCTCCACCGATGATACGAATATTCCTTATGGCTTCACTGAAATTCTTGCTTCTGAAAACTATCTGGTATATGAAAATGAAAATGTGCTTCCATTCGCCAGAGGGGCAACGGAGGTATATCAGGAAGACAAATTGACCATGCACCCTCCCCTTGCACGTGAACACGCCATGCTGAATGGCATTGTGCTTGATACAGAAGAAGAAGGAAGTCCGATTCAAGTGACGGGAGATATTACGTCAAAGTTCACCATCGAAGAAAAGATGGCACGTTATGAGGATGGGGTTTTGGAAGTCACTGGTGAAACAGGCGGCATTGATCTCGTGTGGGCAGATCCAACAGACGGTCCCGGCGACCTCTACGTTTCTTTCAAACTTGTAAATACAGCAGCTGACGAAGGTTTCGATCTGTCAGTCAATGACTATGTCACTTCACGAAAATCAAACGATTCCGTTTATAAAACTTATGTGGATGACCTGACGCTGCGTGTACCTTCCCAGGAAAAAGTGCGTATCCGCTTGCCTGAAGGGCGTTATTTTTTGACGGAACTTCAATTGTTTGAAGAGGATTACGAGGCACTCAACCGGGAAGCAGCAGAAACTTCCGGTGTGCAAGATTTAAAAATCGATGGCAGCAAAGTGGAGATTCTTTACGATAATGATCAAAGGGATGAATATTTATCCGCCGTCATTCCTTACGAACTCGGCTGGAGCGCTACTGTAAATGGCGTTAAAACAGACGTCTTAAAAGCAAACTATGCTTTTGTCGGTGTCCCGATTGAAGAAGGTGAAAATCGTATTATCTTTTCCTATCGTCCCCCGTTTTTTGTCCCTTCCTTAATCACAAGTATCCTCGCAATCTTTATTGGGATATTCTGGGTTTTCAGAAGGAAATCAGCAAGACAATGACGGCTTCTCCCACGTTTAGCTGAGACACTATCGGGAATAGGAAAGTTATGGAATTATCTATTACTCAGGAGGAGATATTATGGCTGAAGACAAATACGAGAAAATTGACGAAGCAATTGACCCCCAGGAGCAGGAACGCCAGCCGGGATTCGAAAAAAACATGGATCCCGAACCGATTTACGACGACAAAGATTATAAAGGTGCAGAAAAGCTGAAAGGTAAGACTGCATTAATCACAGGCGGCGACAGCGGCATCGGACGGGCTGTGGCTGTAGCATTCGCGAAGGAAGGTGCCAATGTTGCGATCGCCTATCTGGATGAACATGAAGATGCCGAGGAAACCATGAAAGTCGTTGAGTCATACGGCAGCAATTGTGTGAAATTCGCCACTGACCTTAGTAAAGTCGAAAACTGCAATCAGCTGATTGTGGATGTCATTGGGGAATTTGGTCAATTGAATGTGCTGGTCAATAATGCCGGCAAACAATTTCCACAGGATGATTTCCTGAATATTTCTCAGGAGCAATTAATGGAAACATTCGAAACGAATATTTTCTCCATGTTTTATTTGACTCAGGCTGCAATTCCGCATATGAAAAAAGGTGACTCAATTATCAACACTTCATCGGTCACTGCTTATCGCGGCTCTTCTTCCCTGATTGATTATTCGGCGACAAAAGGCGCCATTACAGCGTTCACCCGTTCGTTGTCTGAAAATCTGATCGACTCTGGCATCCGGGTCAATTCGGTTGCCCCAGGCCCAATCTGGACACCGCTGATCCCTTCAACTTTCGGTTCGGAAAAAGTGGGTGAGCACGGCGGAGACACGCCGATGGAACGCCGCGGGCAACCTGCTGAACTTGCGCCAGCTTATGTATATTTGGCGTCCAAAGATTCCACTTATGTTACCGGCCAGGCTATTCACGTAAATGGCGGAGATTATATCAGCTCTTAATGGATAAAAACCCTCGTGATGAGGGTTTTTATTCAGCTTGTTGAGAAAGTAAAAATGAAAACCGATATTCCGCAAAACAGCTTCGCTTGCCTGGGGGCTTGCGCTGAGCTAACTCGGTCTCGTTTCACTTCGCCCGAGTGGATCTCAGCACTTCGCTTGGTCCCCTGGGCGTCTTCGCTGTTTTGCTCCATATCTCAGATTGCTTTTTCTAAAAACATCCACTTTTAAGCCAGTTTCAAGAAACAAGTATTCCGATTTTACCTTGAACCCGAGTGAAGTGTCCGTCTAAAGCGAAATAATTTGAGAACTGGACAGTTTCTCGACAGCCTGGATAAAAACCCTCGTGATGAGGTTTTTATTTTTTCATTTCCTCTCAATTCCAGGCTTCTGCTGAATAAAATCGGGTATACAGCAAATAACTATAAATATAATCCGGGAGGTAATTCAGATGAAATATATTGAGGCTTTTCTGATGAAGTTTGCCATGGTTTTTTCGGTTATTTTCGTTATTCTGGGACTGGTTTACGGAGTTGGACTTTTTGACATGTTCATCTTGAGTATCGTTATTACAGTGCTTGGATTCGGCGGGGATTTGATCATCTATCCGAAGACTTCCAATAAAGTGGCGACAGGCGGAGACTTTGTTCTCGTTTTCCTGCTGGTTTGGCTGTTGGGAATGTGGCTCATTGAAAATCCTGGTTTCTCTCTGATTATGCCTGCTCTTTACACTGCAATTGTTGTTGCGGCAGGCGAGTGGTTCTTTCATATTTACTTGACGAAGCGTGTCTGGGGACAAAAAGAAACGTCTCATACCACACAGCATGATGAACCAAGACAATCTTAAGAAAAGCGATATCCCTGGAACTCAAGCTCCAGGGATTATTTTTCGATTATGGGCGGATAAAAACTGACATTTTTCATATCTGCATAATGAGCCATCGGACTTTTATTGGAAAAGTTAATACCGAGATATGGCGCCATTGTATTTTCAATGATTCTTCCTTTAATGTATTTCAGCTTCCACGAATCATGTTCTATATCCAGCCGCAGTAAATGCTGGCCAGGCTTTGTCCAGAGACAATAGCGTTCGGTCAGCCATTGTTCCAAATTGGTCGATACCGCTTGTTCTTCTGAGATACTGTATTTCAGAGAGATTTTTTCTGATGGCATCGCTTTTTCAACCGTCCGGCTCTTAAACAAAATTTTGTTCGGTTTCTTTCTTAATGCCATCTTCGCTTTCCGATAAGGCAAAAAATTTGCGAAAGACGCAATTTCAACTGCCATTTTGCTGTCTGCATCCAAACTGAAGAAATAGACGCCGCTCCTATTTTTATATTTGACATAAGTCCTGACATTCACTTCAAGGAAATTAGCGGATCCCGGTATCGGAGGTAAAAATCGTGGTCTGGTTCCCTTGGCTTTAAAAAGGACAATACCGACCCATGCCTGATTATCGTAAAGATCCAACTCCAGTTCTGCCGGAACATAATACCGGATTTTTGCCGGGTCAACCGGCCAATGGAGAAACAAAAGATCACGCCATGTCTGTGTCATCATCCACATTCCGTTCACCTTCCTTTTCATCCCCCATTAAAAGAAGCCTCTTCCGCAAAAGAGGCTCCGTCATTTATTTCTTATCTTCTCCTGGCAAAGAGTCATGAGCTTGAGGCGGTGCCGGTTTCAGTATCGGCCGCTCACCAAATGCTTTTGGCTGCTCATATTTGAATTGATGTCCATCAGGAGCTGTTTGGCCCACCCATGGCAATTGCGAACTTTCTTCGCCTTCTGAATTATTGTAAAGGGTATGTGAAAACTCTGTAGCTTCCCATTCAGGCGGGACAGTTGAAGGAACGATTACTCCTTCTTTGGATTCCAAATCTCTGATGGAAGCAATCCACTGGTTCTGGTGCATCGTATCGCGGGCAATCAGGAAGGACAGCATGTCTTTAACGCCTTTATCATCAGTCAGGCTATAAAGACGTGCTACTTGCAAACGGCCTTGAGATTCAGCATTTAAGTTTGCCCGGAAGTCAGCGAGTAAATTTCCGCTCGCAATGATATAGTTGCCGTTCCAAGGGAACCCCATGCTGTCTTTAGGCGCCGCTCCAAGTCCGGTAACAATAGCATGCTGAGGGTTCATTCCCCCTAAAATTGCTCCAATAACCGGATCGCTCGCCGCTTTTTCCTGTTCATACACTGGTGCACCTTCAAGTAGACGTGCGATCATAGTAGCAAGCATTTCTACATGTCCTATTTCTTCGGTACCAATATCCAGCAGAAGATCTTTATATTTTTCATTTCCTCGTGTATTCCATCCCTGGAATAAATATTGCAGGAAAATCGACATCTCACCATACTGGCCACCTAATACTTCCTGGAGTTTTTTCGCGAAGACCGGATCCGGAGCATCCGGTTTAGCATGGTACTGAAGCTCTTTTTTGTGGAAAAACATATTAGCACTCTCCCATCAGTTTTTAGTTTTTGTCGGAATTAATTTTTCCTCCACTATCACTGGAACTATCTTTAGGATGTCCGCCATCATAATCTGAGGCATTTCCGCCTTCATTAAAAGAATTGTCTTCAATTTCATCCTTGCCTTCCTGACGCCTTGCATATTCTTCTCCATTTTTTATGCGGCCATCGCTGTCGTGTTTACTGTCTTGCGGCTGTCCGCCATCGTAGTCCGAGGGGTTTCCCCCTTCATTAAAATCTTTTTTGTCCGATGAATCATCGTCTTCGTTTTGTTCCATTCTTTCCGGATCGAGATTACGCTCGTTCTGTTTATCAGTCATCACGGCCTCCTCCTTCAAAAATTTTACATACATTGTTTGAATACCCCGATAAGAGTGAATAAAACATAGTTATTTGATATTAGGATATAAAAATGACTGGAATATATTTTCCCCTCTCCATTTTTAATCCAATTGGTATAAGTGGGACTTCTTGAAGAAGTGTTTCAGTATTGCGTTGAAGGGTAAATGAACAAATAGATAATCCAATTCGCAAGGAGGAAAACAGCATGGCAAAAGTTTTAGCCGTTCTTTCAGGTGGATACACAGATGAAGAGAATAATTACGTAACAGGATGGTGGGCGGAAGAATTATTCTCTCCAGTCATGGAGTTGGAAAAGGAAGGGCATACGGTCGGTTTGGCAACATTGCTCGGCGGCAAACCGGTTGTCGATCCAATCAGCCTTTCAGAAGATTATGATCCTGACGGAGAATATAAAAAATTATATGAATCGGGAATCGCCGATAAAACCACGCCGCTTGTCGATGTCAAAGCGAGTGATTATGACGCTATTTTCATCGTAGGCGGACACGGAGCAATGTTCGATTTGGCACATAGTGAAGAACTTCATAACATGATCAATATCGTTTATGAACTCGGCGGCATCGTTTCCGCAGTTTGCCACGGCCCCGCTCCGCTTGTCTATACGAAAACCAGGGAAGGGCGCCCTTTGCTGGAAGGCCTTGATGTGACCGGCTACCCGAATGACAAGGAACCGGAAGAGGTCCAGGGCTTGCTTCCTTTCAGCCTGGAAGACGAATTGAGCAGAATTGCCAATTACTCAAAAGCCGAAGACCAGGATCAATACGCTGTTTGGGCAAATGATCGTATACTGACAGGGCGCGATCCCCATTCATCCGAGCTCTTTGGCAGAGAACTGGCGAAAGCCCTAACCCGTCGCGAGCTCGAGCAGGAAGAGAAGTATTTTGATTAAACCCTTCCTTCCTCGGGTATATAGAAAATAACCATTAAGAACGAGGAGGCATAAATTGTGAATGATAAAAATCAGAATGATCCACAAAATCAAAATGATATAAACCAGAATGAACCACAGGAACGCGAAGAATATATGAGAGACAGCACAGACAACCTGGACCGTCCACCTGAAAAAAAAGAAGGATTGGAAGCACCAAAAGTAAAAGAAATGAATAAAATCAAAGTCGGGGTAGCCATCTTCGTCGTTATTGTACTGATCATCCTTGGTTTAGGAATCGGTTTTGATTTATTCGGTTTGATGGACTGACAACTTTTTCGACAATAATATTTATAGACCAAAAAAAGCTCTCCTTTGAAAAGGAGAGCTTTTTTGATAAATATAATATTTGTTTACATTCCTTCTGTTAACTTAACTTCTGCTTCCATTAATTCTGCTCCGCGATAAAATTGGACTTTCAAAGTATCGCCCACTTCCGCTTTTGTATACAGATATTGGCGCAGGTCAAGCATCGAATCGATTGCATCTCCGTCTATTTCGACAATGACGTCACTTTGCTGCAGGCCGGCAGCTTCTGCACCCGACTCTTTGGCAACTGATTCGACTACAACACCTTTTTCCAATTCAGCCGGTAAGTTCAATTCACTTTGCCGAATTGGAGCCGGTACACTTTGCAGGTCCAAAATGGATACGCCAAGTGCAGGTCTTTCAACTTCACCTTCTGTTTCCAAATCTTCGATGATTGGAATAGCTGAATTGATTGGAATCGCCAAGCCGATGCCTTCGACTGCATCCTGAGCAATCTTCATCGAGTTAATCCCGATTAATTGACCTTGGCTGTTGATCAAAGCTCCTCCGCTGTTTCCTGGATTGATGGCAGCATCAGTCTGCAGTACTTCTGCCTCCCAGTCTGCTGTTCCATCTTTGTTAATGTCTACCGGGATCGAACGTTCAGTCCCTGAAATTACTCCGGTAGTTACGGATCCTGAAAATTGAAGTCCCAGTGGGTTACCGATAGCGATGACTGGTTCTCCCGCTTGCAAGACCGAAGAATCTCCGAATTCAATGACATCTTTGATGTCGGCAGAAGCTGTTTTCAATACTGCCAAGTCTGTCAGCGCGTCTGTGCCAAGAACTTCTGCATCAATTTCAGTTCCATCAGACAATGTGACTTTTACTTGTTCAGCGCCTTCAACAACATGGTTGTTTGTGACGATGTAAGCAAAATCACCTGTTTTTTTATAGATGACGCCTGATCCGGCACCTGCAGGCTGAAGGTCATTGGTATTATTCTGGCTGAATGAACTTTGCTGCCCACTTTGTAAGTTCGATACTCCGACAACTGATTCAGAAGTGGCATCCACAACTTCCGTCACGTCTGAAGTGAAGACTGACGAAGCGTTTTCCAGTCCACTGACGTTCTCCGTTTGCTGCGTTTGCTCAACCATTCCCTGCTCAGTGTCTGTGAAGCCCGGCAGTACTACGCCGACAAGGACCGCCCCTGCCAAAATCCCCGTGAAGCCTGACGCAAAATTGCTTTTATTCTTTTTCTTCGGTTCTGTTGAATTATAATAACCCATTTTAATTGCCTCCTGATTTTTGAGTTTTCTTCTATTTTCGAGCAACCGGCTCCCATAAAGGCAATCCGTTTTGCTGTTAAATAAAGAATATCAGGGAATTATGAATAAACTATGACCGAAGAATTAAATATCATAGAAACTTTAAATCTTTAAAGAAAGCAAAAAAAAAACACAAAAGCGGCAATCGCTTCTGTGTCATTTTTCATCAGGGAGCCGGATAACGAATTTTGTTCCTTTGCCCTTTTCACTCTCCACGCGGATTTCGCCGCCATGAAGTTCCACTAATTGTTTGACGATCGACAGCCCTAGCCCGAATTGGCCGCTGCCACGCGAGACATCGGATTTGAAGAAACGGCGCCAGATCAAATCTATTTCCTCCACGTCGATGCCTGTGCCCGTGTCTTCCACTTCAATGAGGGTGTAGCCGGGTTCTGAGAATGCACTCAGACGGATTTCCCCGTTCTCTGTAAACTGGATACTGTTTTTCACGATATTCGTTAGGACTTGTATGATTCGGTCCATATCCACAAAAACTTTTTGGCCTTCGGGCGCATTAATCAGAATCGTATTGCCTTTTTCCGCAGCCAGAAATTCCATTTGCTCCTGAATGATTTCCAGCAATTCCTGCGTTTCCACTGTTTCCTTCAGCAAAGTCACCTGATTGGATCGGATTTTTTCATAATCCAAATTTTCATTGACCAGCCGCATCAGCCTTTTTGTTTCCTCACTGACAAGGCGAATACCCCGTTCCCGCTGTTCTTCTTCGATCATATCGCTGCGCAGACCTTCAATTACCCCGGCAATTGTTGTCAAAGGCGTTCTCATTTCATGAGAAACATCAGCCATGAATTGGCGTCGCCGATTTTCGAGGCGATCGATTTCTTCATTGGATTCCTGCAGTTTGGCAGTCATTGCATTAAAATCTTTCGCAAGATCACCAAATTCATCATACCCGGCTTCAGGAAGCTCCACATTATAATTTCCTTCGCTGACCATTGCTGTCGCTTTCCGCATTTTCTGCAGCCGGCTGACATGCCTTTTGGACAACAGATAACTCAGCAGAAGCGCAATCGCCAGAGCTGCCAGCATGGCTGTCAGCAAGGTCCGGTTCAATTCAGAGATCATCTCGCTTGTGCCGCTGACGGGGGAAGCCAGCAGCACGCCTCCCGCCAGCTGATTGCCTTCAACATACGGCAGGGCAACAAATGTTACCGTATTTTCAAAACGTTCTACGTCCCGGTTGACGACCACTGTTTCGCCCCGTTCAATCAGATTCCATTCTTCCGCAGTCAATTCAACAGGCGGGAAAGCTTCCGATATCGGATATAGGATGCGGCTTTGCTGGTCAAAGACGATAAAGTTTATATTCTGTGCCTGCAGTATAGAGACATATTGCTCAAGATTGGCTGCCGGACGCGGCCCTTCCAGATCCCTTAAGATTTGCTGCCCAAAACTCTCCAGCTCATCCGCTTTATCCTGATACGCGAAATCTTCGACATAACGAACAAAAAGGAGACTGAGGATCAGAAAAGATATCAGCAGAATGCTGAGATGACTGCCCATCAATTGATAAAAATAATTAATCCGCCTGTTCTTCAAATTTATAGCCAACTCCCCAAACGGTGTGGAAATACTGGTCACCGCCGGTTATTTTTTTTCGAATCCGTTTGATGTGGACATCAACGGTTCGCTCATCCCCATAAAACTGATAGCCCCAAACTCTTTCCAGCAACTGTTCCCGGCTGAATACCTGTTTCGGGTGCTGCAGCAGGAACACCAGCAGATCATATTCCTTCGGCGTTAGATTATCGACAACGGAACCGTCCTTCATCACTTCACGGGTTGTTTTATCCACCCGGAAATGTCTTGTTTGAATTCTGTCATCCGCAACCTCCGCTGTATGGGACCTTCTTGTAACCGCTTTTATCCGCGCCATCAGCGTCAGCGGGCTGAAAGGTTTCGTCACGTAATCGTCCGCGCCCATTTCAAAACCGATGACCTGATCCGATTCACTGTCTTTTGCCGTCAGCATAATTATCGGAATCTGGTCGCCCAGTTCCCGGATCTTTCTGCAGACGGTTATGCCGTCCATTCCCGGCAGCATCCAGTCCAGGATCAGCAAATCATAGTCATTCTGCTTATATTTATTGAACCCCTCGATTCCATCCGAAGCAAAATCACCAATAATCCCTTCTTTCGAAAAGAACAATTCCAGCATCGTACTGACGCTCGGATTATCTTCTACAACCAAAATACGCATCCCAGACCTCCTCCACCTTTATGTAATAAAGTTAAAACACTGTCGTGCGTTAAGCAAGTAAAAAAAAGCCGCTCCTATTTGAGCGGCTCTGTTTTCAAGCTTTTTTTGCCTTCATCTTATATTTTTCAAATAATTCACCGATAAAGTCATAATCAATGGCAATATTATTTTCGTATGCATATTTCACTCCATAGCCCAATGCGACGGTCATGGCTGTGGCCACTGTGCCGCCAATGACCGAGCCCGCTCCGGGAATGAACTTCAGCGCCTGCCTGTAAATCGTGTGGCCGACTGTCTGAGTTGCCGTGATGACAATCATATCCTTCGCAGCTTTTTTGGTTAATGGCTTATCGTATAATTTCGAAAGCTTGATGATCAGACCTACTTGAAGGGATGTCAGCGGCACAACGTCCGATCCCGGAATCGGTGATGCACCGATAATTCCGGCGGAAACACCGGCACCGACAATCCACCTTGTAGCTGCGGAGGACTTTTCTTTCATGCTTTTGGCAAAAAGCAGGTCTTTACCTTTTTTTTCAAGGATCACAAGAATTTCCCGTTTCAAATCTTCCAGGTTTTCACCTGTCTTTGAGGAGATTGGAATCACTTTGTATTTGTTATTCGTATGATTTTTTACGAATTGGATAAGTGAAGGGATATTTTCAGCTGCATCGATTTTGTTCAGGACAATCAGGATGTCCTTGTTGTTCTTTTCGATGGCGGTGAATTTCTCCTTTTCACTATCGGAAAATACGGTTCCCGCAGCGTTCAGGAAAAACAGTACAACATCCGATTTCTGAACGAATTCGAGTGTCTTTTTCGGATTTTCATCATTTGGATCATTCAGCCCCGGTGTGTCCATGAATTTAATATTCTCAAGGCCATGCATATTGTATGGATCGACACTGACCGTTTCGCCGGGCATAGGGTTTGTGCTCGCTATGTCTTCCCCGATGATTTTATTCACCGTTGAGGATTTTCCTGCGTTGACTTCCCCGATCAACGAAATCAGCAAATCCTGTTCCAGCATATCGTTAACTTTCTTCATCTCATCTTCAAACATCTTATTCATTGTTTGCATTACTTCATCTTCAAACTTTTTCACCAAATCCAGCCGCCCCCTTAAAGATATCTATCCTTATTATAATCGTTCTATCCATTACAAACTATTTTAACACTAGGAGTAAAAATTGGTGTACAGGGAATAACAAGTATTATCAGTAAAAAAGGAGTGTTCGAATGCAGAACTTAAAAGCTTTATTTCTCAATACTTCATTAAAAAGCACGACAGAACCTTCCCATACGGAAGGCTTCATGGAAGATGTGAAAGTACACTTTAATCAGCTCGGAGTGGAATCGGAAATTGTCAGACTGGCGGATTATAATATTGCCTATGGTGTCCAGGCAGATATGGGGGACGGCGATGAATGGCCGAAAGTGTACGAAAAAGTAATGGCAGCCGACATCCTGATTATCGGCACTCCCATTTGGCTCGGCGAAAAGAGCTCGCTATGCACACAGGCGATTGAACGTCTATACGGCAGCAGCAGTGAAACCAATGACAAAGGACAGGCTGTTTTCTACAATAAGGTCGGGGGAGCTATCGTAACCGGCAATGAAGACGGAGCCAAGCATTCAGCCGCTTCCATTCTTTACGGACTTTCCCATATCGGTTTCACTATTCCGCCGAATGTTGATGCCTATTGGGTCGGCGAAGCGGGACCTGGTGATTCCTATATGGATGCCGGCAGAGACAATGATTTTACCAAGTCAACAATCGAGCGTCTTGCCTATAATACGTATCATTTTGCGGGTATGTTGAAAAACAACCCGATTCCCGCAGAAGGCAACACATTAGAATAGCTAAAAGCCCGGAATCTGGATTCCGGGCTTTTTTTAGATTAAATTCAGTTACAGTTTTTTCATCAGATTTGCCATTTCAATTGCACCTGCTGCAGATTCCCAACCTTTGTTGCCAGCTTTTGTTCCGGCACGCTCAATGGCTTGCTCGATGGAATCCGTTGTCAGCACACCGAAAATTACCGGAATCTCGGATTGATCACTCGCACGGGAAACGCCTTTTGCCACTTCGCTGCACACAAAATCAAAATGCGGAGTTGCTCCGCGAATTACTGTTCCAAGTGTAATGACGGCGTCATATTTCCCGCTGACAGCCATTTTTTTTGCGACCAACGGGATTTCGAATGCACCGGGAACCCAGGCGATTGAAACGTCTTCCTCATTGACGCCGTGGCGCTTCAAAGCATCTTCTGCTCCGCTTAATAATTTTCCTGTAATAAATTCATTGAACCGGCCGACAACTATGCCGATTCGTAAGCCTTCTCCATTTAAATAACCTTCATAATGTACCGTCATTTTCATTCTCCTTTTTGGCTGTGGTTTGAAACAGCTTCCTGAATTTTTTGCTGATATGAAACAAGATCTTTTATTGTTAGAATGCCCAGCTTCAGTCTTTCGGCCACTGTAATCAGGTCAGGAACTCTCGCCATTGTGCCATCCGCATTCATGATTTCACAGATAACCCCCGCCGGAGCCGATCCCGCCAGTTTTGCCAAGTCGACAGCAGCTTCTGTATGCCCTGTTCGCTCAAGGACGCCTCCGTCTTTTGCAATTAACGGGAAAATGTGGCCTGGGCGCTTGAAGTCCGAGGGTTTTGCACCTTCCTGCACCATACTCAGAATCGTATGCGAACGTTCAAACGCGCTGATCCCTGTTGTGGAATCTTTATGATCTATGCTGATGGTGAAAGCAGTACCATAATCATCCGTATTGTTATCGGTCATTAAGCCGACTCCAATTTTTTTTGCAAGCTCTTCAGTAACAGGCACACAAATTAAGCCGCGGCCTTCGGTAGCCATAAAGTTGATGATTTCTGGTGTAGCGTGTTCACCCAGAGCGATGAAATCACCTTCATTTTCACGGTCTTCATCATCGATGACGATGATGGCTTTTCCCTCTTTCAAGTCCTTCAGCGCTTCCTCTACTGTATAAAACAAAATTATGCCTCCTTCTAGAATCCTTGTTCAGCCAGCCAGTTTCTGGACATGCCGGGTTTTTCGGCCTGTTGGATTCTTTCTGTATACTTCGCCAAAAGATCACATTCGATATTTACGCGTTCACCGATTCCTTTTTCACCAAGCAATGAATCTTCCCTAGTAGTGGGAATCAATGAAATTGTGATTGTATTCTTGTCTACCGAAAATACTGTGAGGGAAGTGCCGTCTACGCATACGGAACCTTTATGCATCATAAATTTCATAAGAGACGGATCCAGCTCAATAATTTTTGTCACGGCATTCGACTCTTTTTTTACTGAGCGAATAATTCCCACTCCATCAACATGGCCACTGACAAAATGGCCGCCGAAACGTCCTGTTGCAGGCATTGCCCGTTCGAGATTGACGCGGGAGCCGGTTCGCAGCTCCGACATCGTCGATGATTGGACGGTTTCCGGAATGACGTCGACTGTAAAGGATTTTTGATCATATACGGAAACAGTCAGACAGACGCCGTTGATCGATATGCTGTCTCCTCTTTTGATATCATCCAAGATAAGAGAGCAGGCAATCGTCAATTCCATAGCCTGGGGTTTTGCGCGAAGCGCTGTAACATGTCCCATTTCTTCCACAATTCCTGTGAACATTCAGGCACACTCCTCTATTTGGTTCTGGACTCCGTACTTTACTGCTGGTGTTTCATAAAATGGGTTTTTTTCCACCATGGGGCGAATGGGTGGTGGGGAATGAAATGCAGAGTAGCTTGAAGATGTTTTTGAAATTACCGATGTGCCGGTCTTCTTTTCACGAAATATGGACAGACAGATTCCAGGCATGCCCAAATATCCCCCTATTTTGAGGGAGTGAGGCTGCTCCTTTGTGTTTCGAGAGTCAGAAATGAAAAACCGCTGGTGTATTTTGTTTAAATTCATAAAATTGCTCCTTCCGATTCGGTAATCGAAAAGAAGTGGCACATAACAAATCAGAGTGAATTCTTCTCCCATCCAGACTTTAACTGTCGGTGCCGGATTCTCACCAGCTCCACCGTCAGCGGAACGGGCAACTGCGTTGCCTTTTCCGCTGACGGGTCACGGACTTACAGCAGGGCGCTGTTCACCGCCGGTAGGGAGTTTCACCCCGCCCCGAAGAATTCAATTCGATTATTTGTCTATTACATAGTAGCATAGGAATTAATAAGAAAACATCTATTCATATTCTCGAACCCGGGAGGTTTACTATGGCTCATACCATGACAGTTAAAGGGTTGGACGTCGATCCGGAAACCCGCTGCAGGCATTATCATTCAGCAATTGACAGGATTGCCATTAAATTTTATTGCTGTGGAGAATATTTTCCATGCTTTGAATGCCACGCGGCTGTTGGTTGTGGACACCCGCAAGTTTGGCCGAAAGATAAGTTTGCTGAAACAGCAGTACTTTGCGGCTCCTGCGGAAATACGCTTTCAGTCGAAGAGTATCTTCAATGCTCTTCTACATGTCCCCATTGCTCGGCATTGTTTAACCCTGGATGCAGTCTACATAAACATTTATACTTTGCATAGAAAAAAAGCAGGAACAGACAACTTATGTCTGCTCCTGCTCTTCAATTCTCATTGACATCACGATCTGTTCACCGCTTGTGCGCATGTAGCGTCTGCCTGTATCTTCGAAACCCGCTTTTTCAAAAAGCCTTTTCGCAGGCTTGTTTCTGGCGTTCACACCGAGTACGACTTCGGTGAAAGACGGGAATTCACTGCGCAGAAATTCCGGCAGTGCATAAATTGAACCGGTCGCAATTCCGCGTCCCTGGTATTTCGGATTGACTGAAAACCCCCGGAGCAATAAAGCATTGGGGTTGTTGGAGTATTTTTTCCGATCTTCTGATTCATCGAGTTCCAGAAAACCTGCCGCCTCGTTTCTTACCTGAATTATTACAAGGTGTTTTAACGGATTCTCTTTATCCCGTTCAATGATATCCTGCGGCATTCCTGAAAATTGCAGCTGATCTGAAGGCAGTTCATAATCTACTGACATTTTTGTATCATATAAGCTGAGGGAAATTTCATTTTTACTTATCATGTTTACTCCCCTTTCCGAAACCTCGATGTGTCTGCCGTCATATTCTACTCCTGTTTCAATGTAACTGACACCACTTCCGGCCGATTCAGAATGCGAAATGGAAATCCACTGTTTCCGAGCCCGCGGCTTAGGACCAATTGTGTATCATTTTGTTGAAAAACGCCTTCGGTCATTCTCGGAAACCAGCCCTGTCCTGGTGCAAATACTCCACCAATTCCGGGAATCTGTACTTGGCCTCCATGTGCATGACCCGAAAATACAACATCAATTCCATTTTCCGCATAGACGTCCAACAGCTCAGGGCGATGCGCAAGCAACAAAGTAAAATTATTTGAAAGCCCGGCTTCCGTGATCGCCATATCCGTATAGTCGTAATCATGATAATAAGGGTTTATCAACGCATCGTGGACACCGGCTATCTGCACGGTTTCACCATCGACTTCCCAATCAACTGTTTCGTTTTCAAGATAGCTCACTCCGCGTTCAACCAATGCCTCTCCAATTTCATCAATCTTATTTGAAGCCACTTCATGGTTGCCCGTTACATAATACACTTCGCTCATTTCCACCAGCGCATCTATTAGAATAAGGGCAGCATCCAAATCATATCTGTTGCTGTCAATCAGATCTCCTGTGATGAAAATGGCATCGGGCTTAGCATCTTCCACTTTCTTTATCAACGACTCCTGGTTTTCGCCGAATGTGGCATTGTGCAAATCGGAAACCTGGACAATCCTTTTGCCATCAAACGCGGCAGGCAGCTCTGCTGATGAAACTGTATAATCTGTAGTTTGAATCCAATTATTGCTCCCCCATAAAAAAACCATGACCGCTGCTGCAAATATAAATATTACAATTAACTTTTTCATTTAATCTACCTTCTATTCTGTTTGAATCAGGTCTATCGGTGTGATGATTCCTGTCAGTGCCTCATCTTCCTTACCATTGCGCGTAATTAATATGGCCTCAAGCTTGTGTCCGGATACTACCGAATTCTTGAAAATTTCTTCTGCTTCATAGACTGGTGTATTTGACGCGATGAAACGAAAATTGTTCCCGTTTTTCTCATATTTCAGTATGTCGTCCATCGTTGTAATTTCCCTGGAAATAACTTCCTCTTCCACTGTCGCCGCCAGCCATCTCATAATGCCATTGGCCGTAAGAAGTCCTGAAAATTCACCGTCTTTATAAACAGGAATGTGTTTAAAATTCTTATCCCTAACCATACGTAATACTTTTCTCAATGTGTCGTCCGAATTGAAGATATGAACTTGTCTGGCGAAACTAGTCCCAACTGTAATGGGGCGGGACAGGAGGTTTTCAATATGCTCAATCAATTCGACAATTTCTGTATGGGGTTTGGCAATCACAAATTCCGTTGCTGTTCTGTGATGAACGATGGCATTCCGTAAATCACCAAATTCGCGCAAATCATCTTCATACTTCCTGATTGCAGCATGTTCTTTTTTGGACAGCTCTATGGCCGTGAAAAAACTGACATGATCATTTCTGTCGATCATGCCTTTCATTATTTTTTCGATTTTATTGAACGCTATCAAGAACCGTTCAGAATTTTGTTTCCCCATCCGATCCCCCTCTTTCAGATACTGTAATTTCAATTTTCAACCGGTCTGGATCTTCCATGAAAAGCGCATAGGTTCCATTGCCTCCAGCGTATGGATGGCGATCCTGATATAGAATCTTTCTACCTGATTGTCGCATTTTTTCTGTAATTGCGTCCACTTCAGAACTGGACGATGCGTGAAAAGCGATGTGATTCAGCCCTGCGGATTTTCTATGATAGCCGAACTCAAGAAATTCCGGCTCAGTCTGAACAAAAACGATGTATGTTTCTTTGTGTTTGTAGCTGAAGCCTTCAGCCCATTCCTGGTATAAGGAATAACCCAGCAGTGGAAACAGCATATCATAAAATTTTCTGGAAGTTTTCAAATTCGATACATTCAACTCAATGTGATGAAGCATCATTGCACCTCTTTCCCCTTGCTCTCGAAAATTTATTTAAAATGAAAATGCTGCAGCTCCATGGAACAGCTGAAGCAAATCGATCTATACTTTAGTTGTGGAAGCCTTTTTCTCCGAAAGAAAAATTCCGAGTGCCAGCAGCAGCGCGATCAATAGCATTGTCAATCCTGCTGACCACCAGAAATCCCCCAAGTCCGGAGCTGCCTCTAACCATGATGCCGCATACGCCGGCAGTTTTAATGGTGAAACGGGCCAGTAGGTACCGAACAAACTATCAATCACCTGACTGATGAAAATCACGCCCAGTGAAACCGCTGCCGCAAGCCCTGCATTGGGCATGAGGGCGCTGGATACGAGTACAATCGAAACCACCAATAGGATCCATAGACTATAAGTCGCGCCAAATTGCAGGAAATCAACCCAGTTGATGCTGCCAAACAACAGGTATGTATAATAATAGCCCCCCAGGAACCCCAGCCATACACTCAGCAAGGAAATGATGGCAGCCATCACCCATTTACTCATGAAATACGCCATAAAAGATAATGGTCGAACATATAATAAAGTGGCCGTCCCGCTCTTCCGCTCGCCGGCGATCGTTCCCATATATGCCAGTGCTATAACCAGGAGCCCAACCAGCTGATACTGCCCCATTATCGCTGCCATAATCTGTTCGGGCAGAGGTGTAGGAAATTCCAGCACCGTTCCTTCCGGCAAATTTCCGACAGAATCCAGGATCTGCGGCAGAAAATAATTGGTGAGGGGTTCCATTATACCGAGCAGTATAAAAACTACCGGTATCCAGAACAATTTATAATTCCTAAGGTTTTCCCGCCATTCCTTTTTCAATAAAACGCCGAATTGATTCATTTTTCCCCAGCCACCTTCAGAAAGATTTCTTCCAGCGAAACATTTTGTCTGTTTACTCCGGAGATGCCGCTGCCATCTTGTGCCAGCGCTTCGAGAACCTGTTGCATTGTCGGGCCATGCTCAGTCAGCGGAAGATCGATCAAATTCCTCGTTCTATCCATCGGCCAAAGCACGCGGCTTTGAAACGCAGCGGCCGCCTGTTCCGATTCAAAGCGTATTTGAATCTTTGGTTCTGCATAGCGATTTTTGACCTCTGCCAACGAACCGTGCTCAACCAATTTCCCCTGTTTCAGGAATAATAATTGATCGGTCATCTCTTCTGCATCGTTCAGAATGTGTGTCGAGTAAAGGATTGTCGTATCTTTCTGCAACGATTTCAGCAGATCCATAATTTCACGCCGCCCAGTCGGATCAAGTGCAGAAACCGGTTCATCCAGCAGCAATAGTATGGGCTGGTGCACAATAGCCTGTGCCAATCCGAGGCGCTGCCTCATTCCTCCTGAAAAAGCACCTGTTTTTTTATTGACCGCAGCTCCGAGCCCCACGAATTCGAGGGTCCGGATCGATTGCTGCCTTATATTTTTACTTTCTACTCCACTTATTTTTGCGGCCATTTCAATAAACTCAAGTGCACTCAGCCAGGAAAAAAACTGAGGATATTGCGGCAAAAAGCCGACACCCGATTTGAAGTCTTTATGTATCGTCCCTTCCGTTTCCTTTAAGAGGCCCGCAATCATGGACAATGTGGTCGTTTTGCCGGAACCGTTCGGCCCGATCAGCGCGGTAGCCGTGCCTTCCTCCAACGCAAAAGAAACGTGGTCAACAGCCAGCGTGCCAGCATAAGATTTCGTCAGTTCTTTCACTTCCAATACGCTCAATGATTTCGCCTCCCAATGACAAAGTATAAAATTGGCCCGATAATATTTACGACTACAATTATGATTGCCCACATCCATTTCGGACCATTTATATATTGGTTCCGAATCAGATCCACCAAGGCAAAAATCATCAACGCCAATTGGATTACTATTACCGGCAACAGCAGCAATACCAGTCTTGATGTCTCCACTGACTTTCACTTCCTTTCGATCCGCAAAATTGGAGCCCGTTGATCTGCACCTTCCCGATATCTTCAGTATTCATTGTAAATCAAAATCCGGCCCTAAATCCTTTTCCCATTAATAGATATTCACCAACCGGTGCATCATCTCCTGCCTTACCGGTCAACAAAAAAGCCGCGCCTGAGTCGGCGGGCTTTTCCCCTGTTGTCACCATTTGATTGTTCCGAGTTTATTGAGCAAAGTTTCCCGGTGCTCTTCTTCAATATTCCAGGATGCGATTTCGTTTTTCAATGAAGACAGCTTTCCAAATCCTTTTACAAAACCGTTCAGCCTTGCCGCAAAAGTGGAATTGACAAGATGCTCTGTGTGCGGCAGGAGATCCTCCAATTGCTTGAGTGTATTCGGATAACGCTTCAGATAATATTTCTGGTGTTTTTCCTCTGCCAGCGTAAAATCATTAAAGACTGCTATATCTGTTTCAATGGACTCGCCCAGTTTCTTTTCCATTTCCCGCTTCACTCTGTCGATTGCTTCCTTTTGCCGGTCGCCATGATAACGCAGCAAGGAAATATACTGCCTGCCTTTATAATTTCCGCGGTTCGGATAATGGTTCAGCCAGAACTTTCTTAAAATCTCTTCGTAACTGATGACAGACGGATCAAAATCAATTTCGACTGTTTCGGTATGATCGCCCATATGAAGGTAAGTTGGTTTCAGGGACGTTCCACCGGCAAAGCCGACTCTGGTCCGCAGCACGCCATGCAAACTCCCAAACATTGCTTCCGGTCCCCAGAAGCAGCCCATGCCAAATGTAGCTGTTTCCACTGTTTCAGATTTCGGATTGAATTTATTTATCATATCTTCTACTGTTTGATAGCCTTGAAACATATAAATCAACTCCTCTTTTAATTTATTCCCGAAATCTCCTGATTTAAGCATTCAAATCATATCAGCATGCCAAAAATAAAAGAGAATTCATGACAGGATAAACAGTTTCTTTATAGAATAGGAGTAGTAATAACAAGCTTATTTCTTCGTGAACTATTATCCCAACGAAAGATGGTGATGATCTTGAAGAAAAGGGATCGGGAAATCAAAGCGTTTTTCCGTAATCTGGACAGAGGTTTTTTTATGGACAGCTTCAAAGAGATGGCGTTTGTTGATGAAGCTGTTCCGATCGGCCATGAACAGACAATTTCACAGCCTTCCCTAGTTCTTGAAATGACACTCTCATTAGACCTTGCCCCGGATTCAAAAGTCTTGGAAATCGGTACAGGTTCCGGCTTTCAAACTGCCTTACTGGCAGAATTCTCAGGAAGTGTCTTTACTGTTGAACGGATCAAGGAACTGCATCAACGGGCGAAAGAAAGGCTGGGAGAATTGGGATATGACAATATTTCTTTTAAACTTGATGACGGCAGTTTTGGATGGCAGGAAAATGCCCCTTACGACCGCATCATGGTGACAGCTGCAGCTTCTGAAATTCCAGAGGAGCTGATCAGTCAACTGGCCCCCGGAGGCAAAATGATCATACCAGTCGGTTCTTCATTCACACAGGAACTGCGGCTTATTGAAAAAGATGACAACGGCAAGCTGTATTCCACTCTATTGAACCAGGTGCGTTTTGTGCCTTTAAAGGGGAAATATGAATGATTAAGAAATGCGACGGCCCCCGTTCAGCTCTGAAAGGCGTAAGACAATCTGGCGAAGCGGCATCTTTTCAGCCGCACAGCCAGAGTGGCTTACGACCCGAAGAGCTGGGCCGCCGGAGTCTGGACAATAGAAATGCGACGGCGCCCGTTCAGCTCTGAAAGGCGTAAGACGGGTCAGCGAAGCGGCATCTTTTCAGCCGCACAGCCAGAGTGGCTTACGACCCGAAGAGCTGGGCCGCCGGAGTCTGGACAATAGAAATGCGACGGCGCCCGTTCAGCTCTGAAAGGCGTAAGACGGGTCAGCGGAGCGGCGTTCTTTGCCGCAGAGCTGATACGGCTTACGACCCGAAGAGCTGGGCCGCCGGAGTCTGGACAATAGAAATGCGACGGCGCCCGTTCAGCTCTGAAGCCTGGACACCAAAAAAGCTGTGCTCAATCCTTTTTCCAGAGGAAGGAGCGCAGCTTTTGAAGTTAAAGCAGCAATACTATTTACGGTGATTCTCTTTTTTTGTCTGCAGAACCATAAACAGTCCGGTGAGAAAGAAAATGGCCCCACTTATATTCCAGGCAAGATCATAAGGAAGGATTTCAAAACCGTAGCGAATTTGATGAAGGCTCAATAGTTTGCGGATGACCAATCCGTCAAATAAAAGATAGATGCCGGAGCCCATCAACGCTGCCCCTACCCACCTCTTTGGCCACAGTGCTTTGCGTTTACGAAGGCCCGACAGCAGGAACAGCCCGGAAACAGTGACGATCCAGGCGACCAGATTCAATATTCCATCCGAAAAAATTCCAGATGCTTCGTCTGAAAGATCGTAGAAATGATGCCATTGCAATAATTGATGAAAAACCGTTCCGACGCCGAATGCCATAATGCCAATCCCAAACAGGAGGCCGGACCAGAAATTCCTGACGGCAAACACAGCTCGATTTTTCAAATTTCCATAGGGAATTGTCTTGTCAGAATTCGCTGCCATAATAATTCCCCCATAGAATATCAGCATTTGGACGGGCTATTTAGCGTGTCTTAAATTCAATGTGAATAAATTGTCCATATAGGATAAAATACCCTTTACGTTTATTTTTAAACAAAAAAATGAATTTCCGTGATTATATTTACTTATTCACATGACGAGTTGCGGTGTTTGGCAATACGAACAGATTCTGAAACCTTCGGACATTTCCAACGTCTCCACATAGCTTTTCGATTTCGTAAATTCGCGTTCGCTTACAGGGGTATCCAGAAATCCACATTTATCTCCGGCAAATTGCTGTTGATGAATTTTCTTGTTTTTATGATCTACAAAATACATGTGTAGTGGCACTCCTTTTATTCAAAATTAAAAAAAGCCGAAAAGAACCCGTTTTCACGGAATCTTCTCGGCTTTGTATACAGCACTATTGTCTGAAACATTTTACCAATGGTTTTTAATCTTTCCTATGTAAAACAGGGATTGGTCCCTGCATTTGTAACTGAATTACAAAATGGAAATGCTAGTTGTTTTCCAGGCACTTTTATCTTACTAAAGACCCCGCTTTACGTAAAGCGAATCGCTTTAAATGACGTGGAAACCCTTGAGCTGTATTCTCTGAATAATTTGCTGTTCTGTAATTTGCTCCTCGTCAAAAGTGATTTTGACTTCTCCGTTCTCCACATCAACTAGAGCTCTTTCGATTTCCTTTACTTCCGCCAATACCCCTTCCAGCGATTGAATGGGATTTTCAGCAGTGGCTTCTTTTACAAAAATCGTCACCGTTCTCATCAAATCATCCTTTCATACTGAATATCTGCTATAAGCGTTTTTCTTCCAGCCTTTTCAGATCGTTTCGATGTCCCATCACAACCAGTATATCTCCTACACCGATAACATCGTCTGGATGCGGGGCAATATTTACATCCTCGCCTTTTTTTATTGCCAGCGTAATACAGTTGAACTTTACACGGAAGTCCAAGTTGAACAGCGTTTTGCCTGCAATTTTTTCGGTAGCTGCCATCTCGACGATGCTATAGTCATCTGAAAGATCGATATAATCGACGATTTTTTCGGAATCGACGTGGTGGGCAGTTCGGATGCCCATTTCATATTCAGGTTGGATGACCCGGTCCGCCCCCACCTTTTCCAGAATTTTCTTATGCTGTAGATCCCGCGCTTTTACCCAAACCTTTTCAAGGCCGATTTCCTTCAACATGAGCGTGCACAGGACACTGGCCTGTAAATCATCTCCGATGGCGATAATGGCCTGGTCGAAATTTCTGACGCCTAAAGCTTTCAACTGCGATTTATCCGTCGCATCTGCCACCGATGCCTGAGAAGCATAGTCGGCAATATTCTCCACCTTTTCCGGATCCATATCGAGCGCCATCACTTCATGTCCGAGTTTAAATAACTCCATGCAGACACTGCTGCCAAACCTGCCTAATCCAACAACCACAACTTGTTTTTTCTTCACGCCATTCCCTCATTTCCACTAAAACTAAAATTCCATTTTCAATTTGCCATCTTCAAGGATGAGCTTGGCACTGAACTTCTTGCCATTCTTCGAGACAAAGCCTTTCATCACAGGCGTCTTGCCTTTCGTACACAGATATTCGATCGTTTTTGCCGTCAGCCTCTTTTTCAGGAATATTCCCGGAAACGACTGTTTGCAGCCATTGGCATTTTCTGTGCAGGTGAAGGACCCCCTGCTGGAAACGATACTGCCTTTTTTGCAGCGTGGGCAAAGCGCAATGGCGTTTTTACTGGTATCCATCTCCATAAGCGCCGGCAAGCCATTCGATTGCAGTTGGCCCGGAACATCCGCCAGCAGCTTTTCGATGAACTTTCCGATGGTTTCAAGAAACACTTCCGGGGATCCTTCGCCACGGCCGATCTTCTTCAAATAACTCTCCCATTTTGCCGTCATGGAAGGGCTGGACAATAAATTCCCTTCAATCGCCTGGCACAGTATCCTGCCTTTTTCGGTGACTGAAACGATATTCTTCCTTATTTGGATGTATTCATGCCTTTTAATCGTTTCAATGATACCACTGCGTGTCGCTTCCGTGCCAAGACCTTCGACTTCCTTCAGGATTTCGCTGTCTTCTGCATCTTCCGCAAATTTCCCGCAAGTTTTCATCATCGCGATCAATTGCCCTTCCGTATAAGGCTTCGGCGGAGTTGTCATCCCTTCTTTTACAGCTACTTTAGCCGCAACGGGTTCCTGTTCACGAAGTTCGGGCAGCGCCGGTTCGGATTTGTTCTCGTTGGCTGGTGGAAATAATTCTTTCCAGCCTTTATCGATTTCTGTTTTGCCGGTAGTGAAAAAATGCAATCCTTTTACGTCAGTTGTCACTTTTGTTTCGGCATAGCGATAATCTCTGTGAAACATCGCCAGTGTCGTACGGAGCACTTCCTCATATAAGTTTCGCGCATCCGGGGCCAGGCCGTTCACTTTCCTTGCGGTCGGTATGCTTTTCGTCGGGATGATGGCATAATGCTCCTGAACTTTCGCATTGTCGACAAACCGTTTTTTCGGCGTTCTGGAAGCGACCGGAAATTCTTCACCGATCAATTTCTGGTAGGATTCCACTTGGCTCGCCAGGTAATTAAATTCTGCATTTGTAATGTGCTGGGCATCGGTACGCGGATAACTGACCAGCTTTTTCTCATATAAAGTCTGCATGACGGACAGCACTTTCGCCGGGCTGTACTTCCATTTCCTGTTTGCTGCTGCCTGCAGGCTGGATAATGAATGAAGCTGCGGAGGCGGCTGGCGTTTTTCTGCGGTTTTGACTTGCAGAACCGTTCCTTGTTCCTTCGCTCCGACCGCATGCTTATCGAGTAATCTTTCCGCTTCTTTCCGCTCTTTTGCCTTTATCTTCGCTTTCCCTTTGTATTTTCCTCTTTCCGCCTGGAAATCTCCTTCGATTTCATAAAAGGGCTCCGGCACAAAAGCTTCTATTTCCTTTTCCCGCTGGTAGATCAAATAGACCGTCGGCGTCTGAACTCTGCCGATCGCAAACACTTCCCGTATGCCTTTTTCCTGCAGCAGCAATGAATATAACCGCGAGCCGTTCATGCCGACCAGCCAATCGCTGATCTGCCTGGCTCTCGCTTCCTGATACAGCAGCAGGTCATGTTTATTATCGCGGAGCTGCTGAAAGCCTTGTCGCACTTCATCCACTTCGAGTGAATTGATCCATAGCCGTTTGACCGTTTTTCGTTTTGCGCCGGTGTGGTTAAAGATGCTGTAAAAGATATTGGAACCTTCTCTATCAACATCACATGCATTGATGACGGTATCCGTCTGGCTGATCAATTTTTTGATGATATTAAATTGCTTGGCTTTGCCCCGTGCTACTTGAAATTGGTAGTTCACCGGCAAAATCGGAAGAGCTGCGAGCGACCATTTACCCCATTTGGGATCGTAGGCTTTCGGTTCCTTCAATTCCACCAGATGGCCGATTCCCCAAGTGATATAGGCACCTTCGGGAAATATCGCGTCCGGCATGATTTCCAGAAAACCTTCTCTTTTCTCTGTCTTGAATGCTTCCGCGTAAGCTTTTGCCTGGCTCGGCTTTTCAGCCACGATCACTGGTTTCATCAATTTCTTCCTTTCGTACGCTGTCTTTTCTTTTATTGTACCCTGCCGGTCAATAAACGACAGCAAACCGAATCTGCTATTCGTGGATATCCTGCTCAGGAGCTGTATAATTACTTAAAAAGAGGAGGCATCAATTCACATGTCCGAAAAATCCGCATTAATTGCCGGTGCTACCGGCCTTACCGGCAACGAACTGGTAAAAATTCTGTTGGACCACCATGCTTACACTAAAATACGTATTTTTGTGCGGCGTCCTTTGGACATCGAACATCCGAAGCTTGAGCAGGTGAAAGTTGATTTTAACAGACTTGATGATTATAAGGAGTATTTTGAGGTTGATGATGTATTCTGCTGCCTCGGCACGACCATCAAGAAAGCAGGGTCAAAAAATGCTTTCCGGAAGGTGGATTATGAATTTTCGACAATGCTTGCGGGTCTTGCAAAATCTGCCGGCGTTAAAAAATTTCTCGTCATTTCCGCGATGGGGGCAGATTCCCGATCGAATATTTTCTATAACCGGGTCAAAGGTCAGACGGAAGACCACTTGAAAAAATTGGATCTGCCGGCTCTTCACATTTTTCGCCCTTCGCTGCTGCTTGGTGACCGAAAGGAATTCCGGCTCGGTGAAAAGGCAGCAAGCCTGATTGCGCCCGCTTTTAGTCCCTTGCTTCGCGGCGATATGAAAAAATACAAGCCGATTCAGGCGAAACAGGTTGCGCAGGCAATGTGTGCAGCAGCACAAACCGACAGTGACGGGGTTCAGGTTTACACGTCCGACCAGATTGCTGAAATGGCCGGGCAGTAATTTTATTCTCTATCTATATAAGCTGAACTAATTATTTTTAATAATTGATATTCCGCAAAACAGCTCCGCTTGCCTGGGGGCTCGCGCTGAGCTAACTCGGTCTCGTTTCACTTCGCCCGAGTGGATCTCAGCACTTCGCTTGGTCCCCTGGGCGTCTTCGCTGTTTTGCTCCATATCTCTAGAGAATTCTCTCAGCAAAGGCGCGGCTCAGGACTGGACGGAGCAATAAGACCAGCGGGCTTCTCGGCTTATTGCGGGAGTCAAGGTGTGCCACACGAAGATGGCATCACCTTTGCGACGAGCTTGCGCAGGAGCATAGTCTTTGCTTTGGCCCTTCTGCGACGAGCAGTGCGCAGGAGCATTGTTCTTGCCCTTCCATAGCGCCGAAGCATTATATATACTATTTCTTAAGTTCAACTTAAATTTATTGAACAACAGAAGAGCTGCCTGCTTTAAAAAGCTGGCGGCTCTTCTGCATTTTATTCTGCTGCGGAAATATCCGCCTCCAGTTCGACTTCCACGTTCCCTTTAATGGCACGCGTGATCATACAGGAGCCCTCCGCTTTCTCTGCAAGTTTTTGCGCCAATGAAAAATCCTTTTCGGTGGCATCTTTCTTCAATACTAACTTCGGCCTGTGAATAATCTTCTGATAGGTGATGACGCCATTCGTCACATCGACCAATCCTTCAGATGCCATTGTCAGCGCTTCTTTCTCGATTTTGCTGCGCTCCAGCATTGCCGCAAGTGTAATGATGTAGCAGGTCGCTGCTGCCCCGAGCAGCATCTCATCCGGGTTCGTCCCGGCCCCCGGCCCATCCATTTCAGGCGGGATGGAAATCTCCGTCTTCAGGTTTCCAGTTTCGATCGTGCCCACATCATTGCGCAGACCCGGCCAATCGGCTTTTAAATGAAAGCTGTGAACAGCCATCCAATCTCCTCCAATAAACGAATTCTACATCTGATTTTGGCATTTATTGCGTTGGCGCGCAAGAAAACCGGCTGCTTCCGGTGTGGACATATGAAGTCAAACTGTTTAAGATTTGGATAAGATACGCAAAAATTTAGAAAATGAGGGATTGCATGATGGAATTTTCAAAACGCTTGCAGCAATTGCCGGAGCAGTTCTTTTCTTCGCTTGCCGCACAGACGATGAAAGCTATGGCCGAAGGGCGTGATGTCATCAATTTGGGGCAGGGCAACCCTGATCAGCCGACACCTGCCCATATCGTCAAGGCAATGCAGCAAGCTGTCGCCGATCCGAAGAACCATAAATATTCGCCGTTTCGCGGAATTAAGGAGATGCGCCAGGCTGCTGCAGATTTCTATAAACGTGAATACAATGTTGATATCGACCCGGATCTCGAAGTGGCCCTGCTTGCCGGCACAAAAATCGGCTTGGTAGAAATGCCGCTCGCATTTCTCAATCCCGGCGATTCACTGCTGTTGCCGGATCCCGGTTATCCGGATTATATGTCGGGTGCTCCGCTGGCTGGAATCGATATGGACCTGATGAAATTAAAGCCTGAAAATAACTATCTTCCGCAATACGGGGAGTTGGAAAGAAACGTAATTGAGCGGGCTGCGATGATGTATTTGAATTACCCCAACAATCCGACAGGCGCGGTTGCCACCAAAGAATTTTTCGATGAAACCGTTCAGTTTGCAAAAGCGAACGACATTGCCGTCGTCCATGATTTTGCCTATGGAGCAATCGGTTATGAAGGGGTCAAGCCACCGAGCTTCCTTCAATCTGAAGGTGCGAAGGATATTGGCATTGAAATGTACACATTATCGAAAACCTATAATATGGCCGGATGGAGAGTCGGTTTCGCTGTCGGCAATTCAAAAATGATCGAAGCGTTGAATCTCATCCAGGACCATCTATTCGCCGGGCTTCCGACTGCGCTGCAGCTGGCAGCGGCTGAAGCTTTGTCCGGCGACCAGTCTTGCGTTACCGAGCTTGTCGAAACCTATGAAAAGCGCCGGCAGGTCTTAAAAGAGGAATGCGCCAGAATCGGCTGGAAGATCGAAGCACCAAAAGGTTCGTTTTTCGCCTGGCTGCCTGTTCCAAAAGGATTCACAAGCATCGAATTCGTCAACCACTTGCTGGAGCACGCCGATATTTCGGTAGCAGCGGGCAGTGGTTTCGGTGAAAACGGCGAAGGATTTGTCCGCGTCGGCCTGCTGGTTGAAGAAGAACGCATTGTTGAAGCCATCCGCCGAATTGAAAAATTGGATCTTTTTTAAATACCGAAAAGGAAATAACATCCACATTTTTTCCATCAGGTTTTATTCCATTTCATATTTTTCAGCAGTATATTGCCTATAAATCGAGAACCCCCGGCAACCTTGTCTATACGAGGTTGCCGGGGGTTCTTCAATTTAGCTGAGAGAACTGCTGAATGAACCGTTTAATAAGCCTGAAACATAAAATCTGCATAAAGAGTTGGAGCAGGTTTCAGAAATCGGCGCTGCACGGTGCGTCATCCTGAACCTTCAGAAGTGTAATAGCCGGAAGGTGCATCATCCTGTGCTTGTTCAGTACGGACAACCAGAACATCGCATTTGGCTGAACGCACAATATGTTCTGAGATACTGCCGATAAGAAAACGCTCTACTGCGTTCATGCCGGTTGCACCACAGATGATTAAGTCCGCATGGATTCGCCGGGAGATATCCCAGGATATCATGGATTTCGGCGACCCATACTCTACCAGCACATTAACGTTCTTAACCCCTGCACTCATAGCCTCTTCCTTGTAATTATTCAGCATTTCTTCTGCAAATTTTTGAGCACGGTCTGCTAAGGAAGGGTCGTAGGGTTCAATCGCCGAAAATGACCGGGTATCAATCACATTCACTAAATTCAATGTTGCATTATTTCGCACAGCAATACCGACAGATTTTCTAAATGCCCATTCCGCTTCTTTCGAACCGTCGACAGCCACTAATATCTGCTTGTACACTAATGCCATAACTTACTTCCTCCTTTTGAAGAATATTCGACTAGAAGAACTGACCGGATAGGTTAAGAAACAGTTTTTTGTATTTTTTATCGTGGAGTATCTTTCATGGTGAAAAACTTAATCGATGTAACCAGCATCCAAAGCTGCAACACGCCGATATTGATCCGCTCCACCAACCCGAAATACGGCCATTGATTGGCAAAAAAATCGCCGCACTGCCTCCTGCAAGAAAGATGAGGATTCCGGTCAAAATTGAATACATCCCATAACGTTCAAGGCCATTAACCTTTCTTAAACCGAGACCGGTCAGCAGCGGTGCCAAAATTGTCAGCGGGATGATAAGAGCTGTGATGACGAGATGCATAATGCCTTCGAAAGTCACAGGTGCACCCGGCAGATCCTGCGGAAACAGCCCGTATGTTATCGAAACCAGATGCATAACAAGAAACAACAACATCCCGACCCTAGAAATTTTTGGAGCGAACTGTTTGATGAAAACATAGGCGCTTGCAGCAAAAATGATTGAAAAGACGCCGTATGAAAATGTGATAGCACTTAGCAAGCCTTTATCCGGAGCTCCTTGTGCCGTCAGATCACTGATCGGCTGCTGCAGATGGCGATAGCCTTCCCATAAAATGCCGCCAAGAACTACGTATGCGAACACACTCAATGCGCCAAAAATGGTCAGTTTTTTCGCCATATCAGCCAATCCTCCCTGTGCTGAACTCCGGACCCGCTCCTTGAGTTTAAATTTCAGGACAATTAAAAACGAAACCATTCTTGCAGCATTTTTCTTGATACAGTTAAATTCAGTTCACTCTACCTGTTTCCAACTTTTTTCTGGTTCTTCCTCTCCGAGCGAGGCTTTCCAGAACCCTTGGATGGCATCGATCAACGAGAACAGAGCAACTGCAAAAATGACACCTCCGATAACCCAATTCAGCGTATTCATCGCCCCGAAAAGATTCTCCAACCAAGCCAGAAAATCTTCTGCGAAAATATTCGGATTCCAGAAAATAATGAAAAAAGCCAGAACAGAAAGCGCATTAATGGTTAGATTGAGCGCAGCAAGCTTCATATCCCAACGTCTGCGCATCCATTTCCACACATCCATCACCACTTGCAGGATGACGATGAGTATCACGAGCGGCCAAAATCTGGTCTTTTTCTCTTGCCCAGTGGCAGTTGTGATTTCACGGGCTAACCTGGTTAATAAAGTGATGAAGGTCACACCACTTTCCATCTGTACATCTTTGGATTTGAGAAAGAAATAAGCAACTCGCTTTTCAGGAGTCAACAGGTTTCGAACCATTTTTTGAGTCCCCTTTCCTGTTTCAATAAGGTTTTTTGTAAATAAAACTAACGGATCGGAAAGTTAGTTTCAGGTTCCTGAAAAATTCAGCCAGTTTGAAGAAAAATACTTAACTCAAGTCGGCTCTATGCCTTTCCTTCTAAGGCAATAAGTTTTCAAATACGATTTCACCTTTTATCATTTCTGATTTCCTTATAATTTGACCTCTATCATACATGGAATAGGCAGTTTTCTTAGAAATGGTTTTTTTGTATACATTGTCCAAAAAGCCGATTGTATAGCAATTTCCATCAACAGTTTCAACAAAATCCAGAAGTTTAAAGTCCACTTCTTTTACTAACATTTCAGTTCCCTCCAGTTTCTTATCAATAAACTTCTTTTCAACACACTCGAAAATCCAGATCATTTGAATTTTTTGCATCCTATACATGCATGTTTCGGGATTCTTACGAATAGTTTCTTGTTATGACTGGAATCTGTTGGTTTAGAATTCGAAATGCCTCGAAAAGACGGCTAGCAAAATTCTCAGGGGGTTCCAGCGATTCGATTTGCAGACACCACATGTCATCCCCCCTCGTCACCTTTTGCACATAGTTGGGCGGAAACAGCAGGGCCTGCTGCCGGAGTGCTGACGCAAAAACAGAAACTTATTCAGACAACAGCAATAGTTCAGCCAAGTTAACAGCAGAACCCCCATTTTGAGTTTCATAAAAGAATACTTCCATATTCAGAGAAACTTGATAACCGGATGTTCTATCCTCCAGTTTGACCATCCGTTTCTTCCTGAAACTCCATATTCCTGAATCCCATTCAACTTCGGCGTTCATCAAATGGCTGATGGCTGCTGCTGATTGCGCCAGTGGCTTTGTTCCTGTCACCCGGAACACTCCTTCCGAACCTTGCGAGAGCAATCCATTAACTTCTTATATAAAGTCCTTTAATGTCGAATTCACAACAATACCATTATTCAGAAATCTTTTTTGATTAAAAAAATACATGATTAAAAATCTGTTGTCTTTGTTCCTGCTCCGATTATATCTGGAGCAATTTCAGGTATCGAAGTTTTTACGGGTGGAATTGAGGTAATGCGGTGTGATGTAAAAAAGCTCAGCCGGACAGGTCTTCGTTAATTCATACAGACTATAGAAGACATTAGGTGTCAGCTCGTAGCGTTCCATACGATTTGGCAGTGCTCTCGCTCTGTCAGTTGCGTGGCCCTCCTTCACCTCATCCAGGTCCACCCACACAGCCTGAATCCTTGTCTTTTCCTTGCCTTCTTTTCTTAATGAAGTTTCTCTTGTCAGGCGGATAAAAAACGTGATAAAAGCAGCTCCATTTTCAATATGCACCTCTTTGGATCTGAGAAAATAATAGCCAACTGACTGTTGAGGCAATTGCTCTGTCTGTTCCATTTGCATTTTTCCCCTTTAACTATCCATAATTGTACGTACCCTCAATTTTTCTGCCTATTGCGCAAAGCCCTTCGCAGATGCTTCCTGGAACCCTCTGCATGCTCCTGTAAATTTAATTTCTTAAATTAGGTTGAGTTTCCAAACACCAGTTTTCCTGATAAACGCAAATTTGCTTTTTTCATATGTTCAGCCTAAGCTACCAAGTTTGAGTTTGCTGTGTTATTTCTCACACTTCACGAACTTTTTTAGTGACTGTCAAATTTCCGACAATAAAACCCGTTTCCTTGAATAAAAGATAATATTAAAAATTAATATTTTTAATCGAAAAACATCATATATATATTCCTCAGATAATCAAATTTAACTATTTTTCTTAGCTCAACCCTATACTTAAGAACAACTAAAGTAAAGAGTTTTTTTATTATTAATAATATTCAGATTACTTATACACTTTACAAATCCTAAATATTCAATGTCTTTGTAAATGACCGCTTGATAAGGGATTGATGCAATAAAATAAATCAGATTTATCAGCTGGCCAACTGAGCTTTCGATAACCTTGTAATTCGCATGAAATTTCCGGCGTATGTGGCATTTTCAGCGATAACCTTCCATTTAATAATCTTCGGGTTTCAGATAAAAAATTATCCTTTCTCAAATAGTTTGTGGCAACTCTGTTTCGCAAAAAAGGGTTTTTTTATACGCTTAGGAGAACTGGCCTAGAGCTCCGTCGGTTTGGACATCAGCTTTTTCTTTTGTATACAAAAAAGGGACTGTCCCAAAAAATCATTTTTCATGACCTTTTGGGACAGCCCCATTTTATATATTATTTGAAATCCACCCGTTCAATGTAATTAATAATAATACAAATTTCTATGGTCCCTTTTTAAGAAACCACACTCTTTTTGACACCGTGATAAGCCTCTTCCAACAGGAAAGATGCAATTCGCTCAATATCGGGACTGAATACGCGGTCTTCGTCAATCGGGCCAGCGACTCTGCGGATTGCGCCGAGGCGCTCCGCAGTTCTCGGCGACATGCGTTCTGCTCCACGGTATTCCGCAGCCTGTGCCGCGCAGAACGCTTCAATGGCAAGCACACGCCTTGCATTATCCGTAATATCGCGGGCATGGCGCGACCCGATTGTGCCCATACTGACATGGTCTTCCTGGTTGGCAGAAGATGGGATTGAATCGACAGAAGCCGGATGTGCCAGCGTTTTATTTTCTGACACGAGACTTGCCGCTGCATATTGCAGGATCATCGCACCAGATTGAAGTCCGGGCTCCGGGCTGAGAAATGGGGGAAGCCCCTCATTCAATGACGGATTGACAAGGCGTTCGATGCGCCGCTCCGAGATATTCGCAAGTTCTGCAACAGCAACTTTCAGGAAATCCATCGCAAAAGCGATCGGCTGGCCGTGGAAGTTCCCTCCAGAGATCACAACTTCCCCATCTTCAAAGATCAACGGATTGTCGGTAGCCGCATTCATTTCAATTTCAAGTTTTTCTTTTACATAAGCGAGCGTCTGCCAGCTTGCCCCGTGAACTTGCGGAATGCAGCGCAGTGAATAGGCGTCCTGCACACGCTTTTCCCCCTGGATCGTCGACAGGCGGCTGCCTTCGAGCCACCAGCGCATGCGCTCGGCTACTGCCATTTGTTCTTTATAGCCTCGGACTTCGTGGACCGCGGGATGGAAGGCATCCATGACGCCGAACAGGGATTCGAAGGTCATCGCCGCAATCCATTCACTTTGCAGCGCCAGCGTTTCTGCTTCGATATAAGTGACTGCGCCTTGTGCGGTCATCGTCTGTGTGCCGTTGATCAGCGCCAGCCCTTCTTTCGCCGCCAGTTCGACAGGCGACAGGCCGTATTGTTGCCACACAGAAGAAGCATCTGCGGTTTTTCCGTCTTTCCAGTATTCACCTTCTCCAATCAGCACCAGCGCCAAATGGGATAGCGGCGCGAGATCACCTGAAGCACCGAGCGAACCTTGCTGCGGAATGACCGGATGGATTCTTTCATTGACCATCATCGCCAGCCGTTCAGCCACAATCGGCCGGATTCCGGAAAAACCTTTTAACAGCGCATTGAGGCGCAGTACGACCATCGCCCGTGAAACGGATTCCGAAA
Source organism: Metaplanococcus flavidus (assembly GCF_042675885.1). NCBI lineage: Bacteria > Bacillati > Bacillota > Bacilli > Caryophanales > Caryophanaceae > Metaplanococcus > Metaplanococcus flavidus. The sequence goes on from NZ_JBHTKI010000002.1 coordinate 132,294, forward strand.
ATGGTTTGCCTATACCGCAGGCATGCGACCGGATCAAATGGAGCTGCAGCGGATTCACGTCTTCTTCCGAAATGCTGACATCACTGAATTTGCCGAATCCTGTGTTGATGCCGTAAACCGTCTTTCCTTCTGCCACAATCCGTTCCACAGCTGCTCTGCTGTTGCTGACGCGTTCCATTGCAGCGGCGTCCAGTACAACGGTTTCGTTCTTAAATAGGATTCTTCGCAATTGTTCTATCGTCAAATCGTTTCCTGTTAACGTAATCATTTTTCATCCGTCCTTTAAGAATCATTTTTCTTGTGTGTGAATTATAAATTTTCAAATAATAAAAAGCAAACAATAAATGTATTTTTTTACCAAGATGCAGTGTTAGCACATTAGCATGCTAAAGTATTTAAAGCACCATTGCAGCAATGATTCCAAAAATGAATAGCGGAATATTATAATGCAAGAATGTCGGCACACAGGTTTCCCAAATATGGTGGTGTCGCCCATCAGCATTCAATCCCGCAGTCGGACCCAATGTACTGTCCGATGCAGGGGACCCGGCGTCACCCAATGCCCCGGCTGTTCCAATCAGCGCAGCCGTTGCCATGGGTGACAGTCCTACAGCTAGGCAAATAGGCACGTAAAGTGCTGCAAGAATCGGTATGGTACCAAACGATGAACCAATTCCCATTGTAATGACAAGACCAACTGCCAACATGACAACCGCCACGATGAAATGCGAATCTCCTGTCAGTGCCGTCGTTTTTTCTACCAGTTCATCGACCGCTCCTGTCTCTTGAAGCACCGTCGCATAACCTGAAGCAATCAGCATAACGAAAGCGATCATCCCCAGCATTCCGATTCCCTCATTCACCACACGGTCTCCTTCATTAAAAGGAACCACTCTCGTTAAGAACATAATGATGATACCCGCTAATGCACCTAGAACGAGCGATTCTGTCCACAACTGGATGCTAAGCGCTGAGAGAATCGCTATGACGGTCATCGTATGCTGAACGTTCCAGTGTATGATTTCTTTGTTTTCTTCTAAACTCTTACCAATTTCAAGATCCAGCGTATGTAAATTTGCTGCTTTTTTTGATACACGGTCCTTTCGGTATGTAATGAAAACAGCAATGAATAATCCAATAAACATTCCAGCTCCAGGAAGCAGCATTGACAAGGTTACTTCTTTAAGCGCAATTTCCATTCCGTTCGCTATCATTTCTTCCTGTATAATACCTTGGAAAATGAGACCGAATCCGAGGGGTACCATCATATATGGTGTCTTCAGACCAAAAGTTAATGCGGCTGCTACAGCTCGACGATCAAGTTTCATTTTGTCGAATAATGACAGCAATGGCGGTATTAAAATTGGAATAAATGCAATATGTACAGGAATTACGTTTTGCGATAAACTTGCGATTCCAGCAATGGTGAAAACAAGAAACTTTCTTTTGCCCTCAAAGGCAAGTAGCATTTTGTTGACAAGTATACTTGTAATGCCCGAGAGACCAATCATGACAGCGAACATTCCGAGAAGAATGTAACTCAGCGCCGTGTTAGCCTGACCGCCCATTCCTGACACTAGAACTTCCACTGTTTCTGTAAGACCCATACCTGCTGCAATTCCTCCTGTAAGCGCCGCCAAAAGAATCGCAAAGATAACGTTGACTCTCAATAAACTTAAAACGACCATAACAATGACACTAATCAAGACTGCATTAAAAATTAACATAAACATCCTCCCAAGAATGCGACCGTTCTAGTCATCACATTTATTTTCACTTAATATAAATTTGTAGAGTAAAATTTATACGATAATATTTCATTTTCACTCAAATGTATAATGAGATGTAGCTCGTCGAACGGTTAAGATGGTTAAATTCAATGCTACAATCGAACATAAATAAATTTTTTAAGCGGTTGCTTTTTTCTCTCCTCTCTTTTTTTGGATTATTTCCTCATTGCAACTCCGGTCATAAATTGCAGCCACGCATAGACCCCTGTTTTGACTGTGGCTGAAACGTGATTGTCTTTTTGCGGATCCAGACAGACAAAATCGATATGCTTCACTCTTTCTGTTTTGCCGATTTCAAGCAACGCTTCGAACAGCTCTTCCGATTTCATGCCGCCCGGCGTTGAAGCCGGCACACCCGGAGCAACGCTGATATCCAGCACATCCATATCGATGGTTGCGTAGATGCGGTCCACGTGGCCAAGAGATTTCACAGCCCTTTGGATTGTCTCAGTAAGACCATCCCTTCTTGCACGCTGCATCGTCACCATTTGGATGCCTTTTTCGTCAGCATATTCCACAAGTTCTTTCGTATTGAAATAGCCATGGAGACCGATATTCACAACGTCTTCCCCTTTGACTGTTCCGCCGTCGATCAGTTGGCGGATTGGTGTACCATTCGCCGGTCCCAATTCTTTCGGATCCCGCACGTCCAGGTGCGTATCGAGCTGCAAAATGCCAATTTGTTCATATGGAAATGCTTTTTTCACACCTCTCACAGCACATGCGGTCGTTGAATGATCGCCGCCGATCATGCAAGTCAACTTGCTGTCTGCCAGACTTTCTGCTGTGTCTTCAATGCGCCGATGCGATTCTTTGATATTGGTCGTGTGCATCATGATATCGCCGGCGTCGCGCACGGAAACTTTTGTCAGATCGATTCGTTCATCCAGATTATAAGCGGCAAAACCTTTCCACATTTTTCGGAACGCCTCGGGATAATACGAAGCCGCCGAAGCCGAAATCGATGAACGGGAAAGAGGCGCACCAAACAAAATGACGTCCGCCTTCCCCTCCTGTTTGACCCATTGATGCACGTGGGTAACACTTTCCGACGGCCGCCAGCTCCAGTCCGGTTTCTGCAAATAAATCATCCAACCATCCTCTCACCATTTTTCCAAACGGTCTGCACGTGATTAACGCCAAATAAATACTGAAGCTCCTGATAGGATTTCACTTTCCAAAGAACGATATCTGCCTGTTTGCCGACTTCTATCGAACCGGCTCGGTCTTCGCGCTTGATTGCGCAGGCGGCATTATACGTAGCCGCCACCAAAGCTTCCGCTGGAGTCAGGCGCATCGAGATGCACGCCAGATTCATAACGAGCGGCATCGACACAGTAGGAGACGAGCCCGGATTGCAATCTGTTGAAATGGCGACCGCCACACCTGAGTCGATCATTTTCCGTCCCTGCGCTGCTTCTTCCCGAAGATAAAGTGCGGTCGCAGGCAGCAGACAGGCAATGACGCCGGCATCTGCCATCGCTTGGATGCCTTCATCGGAAGCTTTCAATAAATGCTCCGCTGAAATGGCGCCGACTTTTGCAGCGAGTTCGGCACCGCCGTAGGAAACGATTTCATCCGCATGGATTTTCGGCGTCAGGCCATATTTTTTTCCTGCCTCCAGAATGCGTTCCGACTGTTCCGGGGTGTAGACATTCTTTTCGCAGAACACGTCATTGAACTCCGCCAGCTCGGCGACTTCCGGCAGCATCGTGTCGATCAGGTAATCGACGAATTTGTCTTCTTTTCCTTTGTATTCGAATGGCACCGCATGAGCTCCCATAAATGTTGGAACGAGATCTATCGGATGTTCGGCATTCAGTCTTTTCATGACTTTCAATTGTTTCATCTCGGTTTCGAGGTTCATGCCGTAGCCGCTTTTGCCCTCAACTGTCGTTACGCCGTGTTCCAGAAAAGAATTGAGCCGTTTCGTTGTTTGCTCCACCAATTCCTCTTCGGTCGCTTCGCGGGTCATGCGCATCGTTGCGTGGATGCCCCCGCCCGCATTCATGATATCCATATAGGAAGTGCCCTGCAGCCGCTTTTCGAATTCATCTTCGCGGCTGCCTCCGTATGCAACATGCGTATGCGGATCGACGAGGCCGGGTGTCACCAATTGACCTTTGGCATCGATGACTTTGGCTTCTGCCGATCGATCTGCATATTTCCCTTCCAATTCAGCCGTTGTGCCCACTGCGCTGATCCTCCCGTCTTCCAGCCAGACACTTCCGTCTTCGATTAAGCCGAGTTCGCTCATCGCTTCTTTTGATCTTGGCCCTTGCTGCCCTTTGATGGTTGCAAGAAGTGCATGTTTGATCCAAACCGTGTTAGTCATTTTGAGGGTTGCCACCTTTCATCATCGGAATATTGACCCCTTTTTCGCGCGCCGTGTTCTCAGCAATTTCATAGCCCGCATCAACATGCCGCGCTACGCCCATTCCCGGATCTGTCGTCAATACGCGTTGGATCCGCGCTTCGGCATCTTTCGTGCCATCCGCAACTATGACCATACCGGAGTGTATGGAATAACCCATGCCGACTCCGCCGCCGTGGTGAAGTGAAATCCAAGTTGCGCCGCCGACAGCATTGACCATTGCGTTAAGGATTGGCCAGTCAGCCACTACATCCGAGCCATCTTTCATCGATTCTGTTTCGCGGTTTGGCGATGCCACAGAACCGGAGTCCAGATGATCGCGCCCGATGACGATCGGTGCACTCAGTTCGCCGCTTGCCACCATGTCGTTGATGATCTTTCCGAAGCGTGCGCGTTCGCCATATCCAAGCCAGCAAATGCGCGCAGGCAATCCCTGGAATTGAATCTTCTCCTGCGCCATCTTGATCCAATTGCAAAGATGCGTATTGTAACTGAACTCGCGAAGAATCACTTCATCCGTTTTGCGGATATCTTCCGGATCGCCGGATAATGCAACCCAGCGGAACGGGCCTTTACCTTCACAAAATTGTGGACGGATATAGGCGGGAACAAAGCCCGGGAAATCGAAAGCATTCTCGACACCTTCGTCTTTGGCGACCTGGCGGATGTTATTGCCGTAGTCGAACGTGATGGCACCTTTCTTCTGCATTTCAAGCATCGCCCGAACATGCTGTGCCATCGACGCTTTGGAAAGCTTCACATAGCCAGCCGGCTCCCTTTCACGCAGAGCCGCTGCATCTTCCAGTGACATCTTCGACGGAATATAGCCGTTCAACGGATCATGTGCCGACGTCTGGTCAGTCAGAACATCCGGCATAAATCCTCTTTCGATCATTTCCGGCAGCATATCCGCTGCGTTGCCCAGTAATCCGATCGACAATGCGCGGCCCTCTCCCCTCGCCTCTTCCGCCAAACGGATCGCTTCATCCAGGGAATCGGTTTTTACATCCGTGTAGCGCGTCGCAATGCGGCGGTCAATTCTTGTTTCATCCACTTCGATGCCGATGCAGACGCCGCCTGCCATCGTTACCGCAAGCGGCTGAGCGCCCCCCATTCCGCCAAGTCCCGCGGTAAGCGTGATGGTTCCTTTCAATGATTCGCCGAAATGCTGCTTCGCAAGTTCCACGAAAGTTTCATAGGTTCCCTGCACGATTCCCTGCGAACCGATGTAAATCCAACTGCCCGCTGTCATTTGGCCATACATCATCAGGCCCTTTTTATCGAGGTCATGGAACGTTTCCCAGTTGGCATAAGCCGGCACGATATTGGAATTAGCGATTAACACCCTCGGCGCATTTTCATGCGTTTTAAAGATGGCCACCGGTTTTCCGGATTGCACCATCAGCGTTTCATCGTTTTCCAGCTCTTTCAAGGATTTGACGATTGCATCAAAGCTTTCCCAATTTCTCGCCGCTTTGCCGATGCCGCCGTAAACCACCAGATCCTCCGGACGTTCCGCAACATCCGGGTCCAGGTTGTTCATCAGCATGCGCAACGCCGCTTCCTGCTGCCAGCCTTTAGTATTCAGCTTTGTTCCTCTATATTGGATTACTTTTTGCTCTGAAACCGTTTTCATTTCAACTTCCTCCTTTGTGTATATTTTCATTCTAAATGAATTATTCAGTTATTTTATTGTGAAATATTTCATTTTTATTAATTTATATTTAACATTTCTATTTTAACTCATATATTTTAGTTTTATTTCACTCCGGTAAATTATAGAAGCATATTTTAACAAATAGAAAAACGGCTCTCAGGACGAGGCCGTTTTATTTCAATAAATGCACTTCACCCTGCCGGTACTGGGAAGGCGTCACCCCTTCATGCTTTTTGTAGACCGCGCTGAAATAGGAAGCGGTGCCGAATCCGCTGAGTCTTGCCACTTCATCAAGCGGGATACCCGTTTCTTTCATCAGCCGATTGGCTTCGCGGATGCGGATCTGCATCAGCAAGTCGCTGAACTTTCGGCCATTTTGTTGTTGGAAACGGCGGCTCAAGGTGCTTTTGTTCATGCCGAGATGGTCCGCGCATGCGGAAAGATTCCAATCCGGATTCCAATAATTTGCTTCCATTAAAGCACGAATTTCCTCCGCGGCGGCAGATTCCCCACTTTCTGCACTTTTAACCGCAGCTGAAACGATGTTCACGATGAAGTTCAGCGTCGCTTGGGCAATTTTATAAACGACTGGATCTTTGACGATAATTTCAAAAACGTCATAATAGCTCCGCTCCCACTGCTCATCCTGCAGATGGACGGATTTCATATAACGGCGCGCCTGGGCCAATACACTCGTCAGCCGGACGCGAATCATCTCGGGATCCGGGTAGGGACGCGTATAAGATAGAAACTCATTTTGCATCCAGGCATGGATGGCGCGACTATCCTTTTTCTCCAGCATTTCAATCCATTGCCGCTGTTCAACCGGTGACAGGAACGGATCAAGAGGCTGCCAGGCAATCGGCTCGTATTCGATGACCGATATGTCATAGCCTTCATAGAAAATGAGCGAGGTCATATCCCTGGTTCCTTGATAATATTCTTTCAGCCGGTTTTGGCGATTGGCATTGACGAAAATTGATAAGTCCCCTTTTTTCTCCCGTTTCCATGATTCATAGAACATCCGGCATTCTTCGATACAGGATTGCTCATCTTCAGTCAAAAAGGCGACCAGCACAAAATCGGAGAAAGCAAAAACCTCAGCTCCTTTATGGAACGGGTAATTCTTCAGCTCTTTACTCAGCACAGGATAGTCCGATTTTTCGGGCAACACAAAAGCTGCCAGCGTCACAGCCGGTGTTAAAACATCTGCATCAAAAAAATCTTCATATCTTAAAAGACTCCTTCTGACGTTCTCTTCTTCCTGATTTTCATTGCGCAGCTGGAACCGGATCTGCTGAAGCTGCTTCACCAGCAGCAATGGATCGAATGGACGGAACAGCAAATCAGCTGCTTTCCCCTTCAGCGCCCGGTAAGCGGTTAAGAATGTTCGGCCAGAAGAAAGTCCGATCCACGGGATATCGCGCTGGGCAAATTCCTTCTCCAGTTCCTCACTCCAAAGATCCATATCAACAATCAGACAATCTGCTGCATCTTCTTTGGCGAACGACACTTCCACGCCGTTCAAATGGGATTCCGCGATCCATTTCAACCCCTGTGCTTCCAGTTCATTTTGCGTGATGACAGTGATTTTCACAAAACCCCCCCTTCCTGGCCTACTCTGTTTTCTCTCATCATACTATACGGCCGAGCAGCCCGCATCCCGGCTTTTGCTATTCAAACCGCCAATTGCTACAATTAACTAAATTATTAGAAAAGGAGAGATTCCATGTATAAATTATCTACCAATGATGTCATTTACTCATTCTCCAGTATAAATCCCCCGGTTCTTCGGGTGCAATCCGGTGATACCGTTGCAATCGACACCTTCGATTGCTTTACCGATCAGATTCAGAGGGCCGACCAGGAAGTATCGGCAATCGACTGGGACCGCATCAATCCTGCGACGGGACCCATATACATTGAAGGTGCGGCCGCCGGAGATTTGCTTAAAGTAACGATCGACGATCTGGAAATCGGCAATCAGGGCGTGATGGTCACCGGCCCCGATCTGGGGGTAATGGGCCATCGAATGGAAAAGATGGAAGCCAAAATCGTTCCAATTGAGGACGGCAAAGCTCTTTTCAATGAAAAATTGCACCTGCCGCTCAATCCGATGATCGGTGTTATCGGTGTAGCTCCGGAAGGCAAAGCGGTTTCCTGCGGAACGCCGGGTGCGCATGGCGGAAATATGGATACAAAGCAGATCACTAAGGGAGCCACCTTGTATTTCCCTGTCTTTGCAGAAGGTGCCTTGTTTGCACTTGGTGATTTTCACGCGGCCATGGGCGACGGTGAAATCAGTGTCTCCGGCATCGAAGTGCCCGGACGTGCAACGGTCACGCTTGAAGTGATCAAAGGATTTCATTCAAAATATCCGGTGCTGGCTAATAAAGATGGGGTCTCACTCCTTGTTTCCGCAATGACGCTCGATGAAGCTGTAAAAATTGCAGCCGAAGAGATGATCGATCTTTTATTGCCATTCACCGATTTGAGTGTCAGTGAAATGACGATGCTCATGAGTGCCGCAGGTGAAGCGCAGATCAGCCAGGTAGTCGACCCGCTAGTAACGGTCCGTTTTTTTGTCCCGCAGCATGTGCTGGATGCATTGGACATCCGATTATTCAGTCACGAATAAAGAAATCCTTATTGAAATCGACGTCAGAATCGTCGGACTTTTGAGTGAAGCCGCAATGTATGGTACACTCAAGAAAAAATGTAGGTGATTGGAATGGTAGGAAGAAATGATCCATGCCCATGCGGCAGCGGAAAGAAATACAAGAAATGTCACGGAAAAGAACAATCTGTGTCGATTAATGATTTGGTGAACGAAGAACTATTCAAAGTGCGCCAATTGTTCTTTTCAGAAAACCCGAATCAGGATCAGATTGTGGATTTCCGCGAATTACAGCAGGAATGGCAACCACGCCTGATGGAATCTATGGCAGAAAATGATGCGCAGGCATTTGTCATCGAGAATTTCCTGTTCATGAAAAAACCCGAACTTTGGCAGGAGCACCTGGACAAACAGATTGAAAACTCCCAGCGCCCTTCCACTCAGGATGTTCTTAAAAACTGGAATGATGTGAAAGTATTCGTCGGCCAATATGTAAAAGGCGACGAGAGTTCAGCCCAGTTCAAAGATGCCTTTACCGGCGACACGTATACAATGGCTGACCAGCCGCCGACAGATATGGAAGATGGCCAGGGCTTGCTTGCAATTCTCCTGCCGGATTCGCGCGTCGGAGGGGAAGGTGCTTTATTCCTTAATGGCTATTTGACCATCGTGGGTGAATTTGCACCATTCTTCGAGCAATTGAAAGCCGAAATGGCGAAAGAAAATGCAACGGATGGCGAGCACTATGTCCGTGATAATTATTTATCGGTTGTAGAAAGCATCGTCAAGTATTCCACAGGAACTGTTGACGACAGCATCGACTTGTCACCGGAACATCAATCCGTGATGGATGAGCTCGAAAAACATGTGCAGAAAGCTGACTTTGATGAAGAAACGGTCGAAAACGTGACAAGCATCATGAGCAGCTACCTCGCGAGCCAACAGCCAAGCGTGCAAAAGCCCGAGGCACTTGTGGGCGGTTATTGGAGATTCCTGCAGGATCATGAATTGATCAAGGGACCTATGCTTGCACCAAAAGACTTGAGTGAAAAATTCGATGTCTCTTCAAGCACAATCCTGAAGCGTTCGAAGGAATTCGGTTCATATTTTGAGGAATTGCTTTCTAAAAAGTAAATATGTATGAAAGTAAAAGAGCAGCTTCGGCTGCTCTTTTTTTATTTTGATAAGAACATTATTGACTGATAACCGATATTCCGCAAAACAGCTTGCTTGCCAAAAACCGTGCTCCTGCATCGCTGCGCTAGCTTCGTCGCAAAGAGTCGGCCGAACTTCCTTCGGCCGACTCTTGCCTGCTCTTTTTTTATTTCCTTCTCCGAAACCTAACCAGGATGTAGGCAAGAATTCCTGTGACGGCGAAGAATAGATAGAGCCGGATAAAGATTGGTTGCATCCACTGCATGTCCGTGAACGATACAAAGAAATTGAGGATAGTCGCCAGCAGCAACAGGATACTTAATACGAAAAGGACCAACCCTGCATACCGGATGAATTTCAGTAAAACTTTCATTTTTCTCCACCTCTTTTATATTCTGTCTTCTATATGTATCTATACCCAAATTTAAGTTTAACGCTGCATTACTGAGAAATGAAAAGCTGAAATCAGTTTGGCTTCAGCGATAAGGGGAAAGGATGGAATACAGGAAAACTTTGAGTGTAATGAGAATAAATTTTTCATTCATATTAAAGGATTCCACTGTATCGACTTATCAACATGTGGGTAAGTCCAGCGATGAACGTTTTCCCACAGGAAAGGATTGAGATATCATGTTTGAAATCACTTTAAGCAGTTTTATCCGTATTGTCACCGTCGGATTTTTAGCGTATGTAGGACTGATTTTCTTTCTGCGAATATCCGGCAAACGGACGCTGACAAAACTGAACGCTTTCGATCTTGTCGTGACCGTTGCACTCGGTTCAACACTCGCTACGATTTTACTGAGCAAAGATGTCAGCCTTCTCGAAGGATTGACGGCATTCGCACTGCTGATTGCCATGCAATACGCAATGACTTTTCTGGCAGTTCGCTCGAACAGTTTCAATAAATTCATAAAGTCAGAACCCAGATTGCTGTATTTAAACGGCACGTTTCTGGAGGATACCATGAAAAAAGAGCGAATCAACGAAGTTGAAGTTTTGCAGGCTGTCCGCAATCAAGGCAAAGGCAGCCTTGAGGAAGTGCAGGCTGTCGTTCTCGAAACCGATGGCAGCATGTCGGTCATTCAAGGCGAACCGGGAAATACACTCGCTAACGTTCAATCTAAAAAGAAAATATAAAAAGGTTCCGGATTTTTCCGGAACCTTTTTTATTATCTCGGTGTTTTCGCTCTTTGTTTTCGATGTTCGCGGCGCGCTGGCGCAGTTTCAAAGAATCGTTTTTCCCCCTCGGATTCCGGGATCACAGCTGCAACCGGTGTAGGCTTGCCGTCGTCGCCCATCGCGACCATCGTCAGGAACGATTCGGTCGTCAGACGCTCTTCTCCCGTCTGCAGATTCTTCGATTTCACCCGCACATAGACTTCCATCGAAGTGCGGCCGGTTGAAGTGACATTCGCTTCAAGTTCTAGGACATCCCCGACATGTGCGGATGACAGAAAGTCGACCGAATCGATGGAGGCCGTCACCACAACTTGTCTGCGGGCATGCTTCATTGCCGTAATACCGGCAATTTCATCTATATACGCCAACACTTTTCCTCCAAAAATCGAGTTCATGTGATTCGTGTCGGGTGGAAGCACCAACTTCGTCTGGATTGTGCGGGATTCTTTCATTAGCCTGGCTTCCATATTTTCCACTCCAATTCTATTTGAATATAAACTTCCTATAAGTTGAATTAAAGATTCAGCATAAATATGCCGCTTCGTCGCTTTGGATAACGGCAAAGATTATGATCCTGCTCAAACCGGAGGCGCGCCGGCGCTAGAGAAATCTCTAGAGATATGGAGCAAAACAGCGCAGACGCCCAGGGGACCAAGCGAAGTGCTGAGATCCACTCGGGCGAAGAGCCCGAGTTAGCTCAGCGCGAGCCCCCAGGCAAGCAAGCTGTTTTGCGGAATATCGGTTGCCTCGAATTATTATTTCAACTTATATAATATTTTATTGTTTGATTGCTCTCCATCTAATAATGCTATACCCAAAATTCTTAGCCGGCAACTTTTAGCCTTATGGTATATTGAAGGAACAGGAGGTGCTGTATGTCAGAATTGATGAGCATTTTAAACACACCCGTTTTCCAATCAAAGGAATCTCTGAAAAAACAATTAAAAGAACTCGGCATCGGAAAAAGCAGCCGGATCATGGTCCACTCTTCATTGATGTCGATGGGTTGGATTGCAGGCGGCGCCCAAGCGGTCGTTGAAGCCCTCATGGAAACCGTGACGGAGAGCGGGACGATTGTGATGCCTTCACAATCCGCTGACAACTCCGATCCAGTTTACTGGATGGAACCGCCCATTCCCGAAAATTGGCACAAAGAACTGCGTCAAAAACTGCCAGCTTATGATCCCTATCTGTCGCCGCTGAGGGGCATGGGCAAGATTGCCGAATGCTTCCACCGACATCCTGACACTATCCGCAGCGCGCACCCTGCCCACTCGCTAATGGCTTGGGGGAAGGATGCTGAGCTGTGGATGTGTGATCACCCGTTGGATGATTCTTTCGGCGCAGGATCACCGCTCGCGAAAATGATGGATGCTGATGTTCAGATCCTGCTCATCGGAGTCGGTTTTGACACTTGTACAGCATTGCATTATGCCGAATATGCGCAAGACCATCGTACGACATCCCCGCAAGGAGCGGCGATTACGCGAAACGGCCAAAGAGTTTGGCAAAGGTTTGAATGTGTTGATATGGATTCGGACCGCTTTCCGGATATCGCCAAAGATTATCCGGATGAAATTAAAATTAGCCAACTGGGACAGGCGGAGGTGAAACTGGTCTATATGAGGCCCTTGGTGGAATTTGGAATTGAGTGGCTGCAGAAAAATAAAAAACAATAAAACCATAGGATTTCCGCCTTTCGCATGCGGCAATCCTATGGTTTTATCATTTCATCAAGAAGGTTTTTCAGCCGGTCGTTTGTGGAATTGAATGAATCCACAAATGCATTGATAATTTCTGCAGGACCCGCAATCTTTTCCCAGTTCAATTGATAACCTGCATTTGCCATCAATTGGCGCGCAAATTCACGCACAGTCCGCCCGTTGCCTTCCCTGAATGGGTGCAGCGCATTAAGCTCAGCAAGATAATGGGCCAATCGCTCGATCATCTTGTCGCGCGGCAGATCTTTCAAATAATTTTCTTCTTCCAGTTCATTAAAAATCCTGTGCATCTGGACTTCTATATGGTCCGGATGTGCGAAGGAAGAAGACCCTTTGGAAATCATCTCTTTGCGCAATTCACCGGCAAAAGGATAGACATCCTGAAGAATAGTCCGATGGATTTCTATGAAAGCATTCATATCCAGCGGATCAGCCGGTTCTTTCAACTTCAATTCAGAGAGGCGCAACAATGTATACACCGTCTCCAATTCCTTCAATTTGTTATCATCCTTGATGGAAAAGTGATTGATCAGAACGTCCGAGTCCGGATAGCAATACATGGAAGAATGCTTATACCTAGACATCAAATCTGTTTCGAATGGCCTTATGGAATTGAGCTTCCGTTTTTTCTCCTGTCAAAACCGCGCGGACAAAATTACAGTCCTCATGTGTCACATCAAAGCCTTCAATATGAAGTGAATGTGAAGCATAGGAAATGGCGTGTTCGGCTTGCTCAAAAGAAATACGGTTAACTAATTTCGTCAAATTGATGACCACCTTTCATTCTCCCATTATACCATTTAACAAGTGCGGAATCTATTGACAGCAAGCGGTTTTGAAGAAAAAATACACTTTGTCGGGCTTGATATTCAATGCATTTTTTAGGATTTCAGAAAGGATGAAAATCATGCAGTTTTTCACTTGAAATTCTTTACAGAAATAATTATTAACAAGTCTTGGCAGCTCAAATATTGAAATACTTGAAATTACATTTCCATAATTTGGCGATACTTTCCGGTTCAACCAAAATACTTTCCAGTTCTGCTAAAATACTTTCCAAAACACCTAAAATACTTTCCAATTCGGCTCAAATACTTTCCAATTTCATTTTCGAAATTCATACGTGAATTTATTGTATATATATAACAGTCCCATCCCCATAATTTTGCCAAACAAAAAAAGACGGGATCAAAATCCCGCCTTCTCTTTAAACCTGTTCTTGCAATTCCTTCGTTTCTTCCGTTGTAAACGCTCGGGATCTCGTCAAAAAGCGTTTTCCTTCGACGCCTTCAAGTGAAAACATCCCCCCGCGCCCCGGTACTACATCAATTATCAATTGAGTATGGCGCCAGTATTCAAACTGATTTTTGTGCATATAGAATTTACTGCCTCCAATGTCTCCCATGTAAACGTCCTGGTCACCGATAAACAAGTCGCCTTCCGGATAGCACATTGGCGAACTGCCGTCACAGCAGCCGCCTGACTGGTGGAACATCAGAGGTCCATGCTTCTCTTTTAAAAACTCAATCAATTCAAGGGCGGCATCAGTAGCTATGACACGTTCAACCATTGGAATTCCTCCCTTTCAATGAAGAAGGACCTTTTCTTCCGATCAAAAGAACCCTTGCTTGTCCTGGCTGTAGCTGACCAGCATATTTTTCGTGTTTTGGTAATGGTCCAGCATCATTTTGTGGTTTTCACGGCCAAAACCGGACATTTTGTAGCCACCGAATGCAGCGTGAGCTGGATACTGGTGATAGCAGTTTGTCCAGACTCGTCCCGCTTGGATGCCGCGGCCGAAACGGTAAGCCGTATGCGTATCGCGTGTCCAGATGCCGGCTCCCAGTCCATATAATGTATCATTTGCAATTTCCATCGCTTCTTCTTTAGTTTTGAAAGTTGTTACGGAAACGACCGGTCCAAAAATCTCTTCCTGGAATACGCGCATTTTGTTGTTTCCTTTAAACACGGTCGGTTTGATATAGAAGCCTTCCGCCAAATCACCTTCAAGCACATTTCGGTCGCCGCCGGCAAGGACTTCCGCGCCTTCCTGCTTGCCGATGTCCAGATAGGACATGATTTTTTCCATCTGCTCCTGGGAAGCCTGCGCACCCATCATCGTTTCCGGATCAAGCGGGTTACCAATTTTGATTGCTTCAACACGCTTCAACGCGCGTTCCATAAATTCTTCATAAATATCTTCCTGAATCAGAACACGGGAAGGACACGTGCAGACCTCTCCCTGATTCAGCGCGAACATGACAAATCCTTCAATTGCTTTATCAAGGAAAGCGTCATCCTGATCCATAATATCCTTGAAGAAGATGTTCGGTGATTTGCCGCCCAGCTCCAGAGTAACCGGAATCAGGTTTTGCGACGCATATTGCATAATCATCCGGCCAGTTGTCGTTTCACCTGTGAAAGCGACTTTGGCGACACGCGGACTGGATGCAAGCGGTTTCCCTGCTTCAAGTCCGAAACCGTTAACGATATTAAGAACTCCCGGCGGCAACAGATCGCCGACCAGTTCAGCCCATACAAGAATGCTTGCAGGGGTCTGCTCTGCCGGTTTCAATACGACACAGTTCCCTGCAGCAAGTGCCGGGGCCAGTTTCCAAGTCGCCATAAGCAACGGGAAGTTCCATGGAATAATTTGTGCAACCACCCCGAGAGGCTCATGGAAATGATAGGCGACAGTGTCTTCATCTATTTGGCTGAGCGACCCTTCCTGGGCACGGATGACTCCTGCAAAATAACGGTAATGGTCGATTGCCAAAGGAATATCAGCATTCAGAGTTTCCCGCACTGCCTTGCCGTTGTCCCAGGTTTCTGCAACTGCAAGCAGTTCGAGGTTTTCCTCCATCCGGTCAGCAATCTTCAAAAGAATATTAGCGCGTTCCGTAACCGAGGTTTTTCCCCAGGCATCCTTGGCTGCATGAGCAGCATCAATCGCGGCTTCAACATCTTCCGCGGTCGAACGTGCAATTTCTGTGAATTTCTTTCCATTTACAGGAGAAACGTTATCGAAATACTGCCCTTTTGCCGGTGCTCTCCATTCACCGTTAATATAGTTTTCATACCTTTCCTTAAAAGAACTCTTAGCCCCACTTGTGTTCGGTACTGAATATTCCATTACCATTCTGTTTCCTCCCCTTGATTAAATTGCCGTTATGTATGCGCTTTCATTATATTATTGATTTGTCTGCACATAATGAAACAGCTTATCTCCTATATTGTCAAACAACTTAGAAAATTGCAATAGATTAAACTTTTCTTTTTCCATATATACGTAATTAACGCTTCGTTTTGTTCTGTCCCTTTTGAGGGTATAATGGAAACACACAGCAAATTCTATAAGTCGAAGGGATTTTATTATGCGAATCAATAAATTTTTAAGTGAGACAGGAATTACATCCCGGCGTGGGGCAGATAAATTCATCGAAGCCGGTCGCGTCACTATTAACGGGACGCCGGCGGAACTCGGCAGCAAAGTCCAGCCTGGTGACAGCGTGCATGTCGACGGTAAATTGATCGAACAGCCACGACAGGAATACGTTTATCTCGCGCTGAATAAACCGGTCGGCATCACGAGCACAACCGAACGCCATATCGAAGGAAATATCGTCGACTTCGTGAATCATTCCGAGCGGATTTTCCACGTCGGCCGACTCGACAAAGATTCCGAAGGACTCATCCTGCTGACCAATGACGGCGATATCGTCAATGAAATTTTGCGGGCAGAAAATGAGCATGAAAAAGAATACATTGTCAGAGTTGATATGCCGATCACCGACTCTTTCCTGAATAAGATGCAGGAAGGCATCAAAATTCTGGATACAGTCACACTTCCGGCAAAAGCAGAAAAACTGACAAAATATATTTTCAAGTTGACGATCAAACAGGGATTGAACCGCCAGATCCGCCGGATGTGTACGGCACTCGGCTACGAAGTAAGAAGCCTTCAGCGTATCCGGATCATGAATATCCAGCTGGGTGATCTCCCTGTCGGAAAATGGCGCGACTTAACGAATGATGAGCGCAATGAATTATTCAGGCAGCTCGGCTATAAACCGAAACGTTGAGGAGGATTTCGAATGCTGACGATGATGAGCACACCGAATCATACCGGTGTTAAAATAAGTGGGGATTACTTTGATCTCGATGATTTAAACCAGGCTTTCTATAAAGTAATCGGCAAAGAAGGACAATTTCACGGCTACGAAGGATCGCGGATGCGCCTCCTCGGCCTTTCCTATGAAATCCGGCACGCCGCCCAGGGAGACCGCAATGTCGAATTCGTCTTTAACGGCCTCCATGAACATATGATGAAAGAAAAAGGATTTATTGCACCAGATAAAAATATCTACTTTTCTGTGGAAATTCTTTGGCCTGAACTGATTTACGCTGCGATTGCAATGAAGGATTTCGTCAGCCTTTATCAGAAAAATTCTTCAAAATCGGTGTGGGATATCCACCTGCCCGTCATTTACCGTTTTCAATCGCTTGTTCTTGATTGCCTGCAGGGACATATTCCTGACAATCAGTACGAAATAATTTTACAAGCTTTCGACCAGCCGGTCACAGTGAATAATTATGCGATCCAATACGTTGATCTGCTGAATTTAAAATACATCGCCATGACGAAAGAGGAGCGTGAACAAAGCCTGTCCACCATCGCTATGAAACTCGCCGTTCAGGACAAAGATTATCAGGCGTTCCGCCAGCAGGTGCTGGCTGCTGCCACACCAGGAAAAAAACAGATTCATGAAATTGAAGTTTCGGCGAAATATCCCGAGGACTTTGACTGGTGAAATAGCTGGCTTGAGCCATGTGAAATTATCCAAAATCTAAAAATCCCGGGTCACGTGGACCCGAAATTTTCTATTGCTTGATTTGAATTACCAAAAAATCCGAATCTTCAAGGGCTCGAAGGCTATGTCTTTCTTTCGGCGTCATTCTCATCATAGTCTCTGGAGAGACCTCCGCATTTTCACCCTCTACTGTAAATTCGAGCTTGCCCCTCTTTACAATGATTAAGACGTCTGCGTCCGCATCATGCTCTGGAATTTCTTCTCCTTCAGCTAATTGCATGTTCACGATATTGGTCTTCTCAAACTTTGCGACTTTCTGGACATGCTTCTTTTTGTTGTCCAATTGATAGGGCATTTCAAACAATTCCATGCCTGCACCTCATTTCTTCTATCATAGTTAACGGTATTCGACAAAAAAGATTGTTCCCCTTCAAAAACCCTGTTCTCCTAATGTTACAGGTAGTCAACGATCCTTTATTGCTCACTTCAAAATTACAAACCGTTTAAGAAACACATAACGAAGGGTATATTTCTAACAACATCAAAATTTATGGTGATGGAGTGATTGGGATGAAGAAATGGTATTTGCCAATAGGTATAGTGCTGTTGTTATCTGCTTGCGGCGGCGAAGAAACACCGGAACTGGAAGATGAATCACAAACAGAAGTTTCCGCTCCTGAAGGTGATGAGCTCGACCCCACTGAACCTGAAGAAGTGGAAGATGCCGAAACAGCAATGATTGCTGATCTGGCTGAAGGAAATATCGAAGATGGTACTGCTGTAATAATTTCTGGCACAGTGGAGGAATTGACTCACGATGTCGCCTTCCCTTCATTCATTCTCAGCAATGGCGATCATCAAGTCTACATTCGGAATATGTCTGAAACGCCAGTTGAGCCGGATGACACGATTCGGGTGGAAGGAATTTATGATGGCAATGCTGAAGAAGATATGCCATTGGTATCAGCTTCTGTGATAACTGTGGAATAGGAGATTCAGCTTCAAAAATTATGAAAACCGGCCTGGGATGGCCGGTTTTCTTGTTTGTATATTTCAATGATTATTTTTCCGGCTCAGCCGGTTCTGAAACTTCATCAAGCGCAATATCTGCGTTGCCGTATGATTTATCCTTCACGGCAATATCCCCAAGCGATACAATTCCAACAATTTTATCATTTTCTACAATTGGCAAACGGCGTATCTGATGGTCGGCCATCAATTCCGCCGCATCTTCTACCGACATCTCTTTGCTTCCCGTAACAATGCTTTCAGAGAGTATTTCCGAAACTGCTGAATCCAGCGAAATGCTTTCTGCAATTCCGCGGACAACGATATCCCGGTCCGTTATAATACCAACCAGTTTATCATTGTCGACTACCGGAATAGATCCCACGTTAATCTCTTTCATTTTTGCTGCTGCTTCCTGTAATGAAGTATTCGGCATACACGTGTCCACTTCACTGGTCATAATATCTGCTACTTTCATCATAATACCTCCTTTTATTTTTTCCTCATATTCTATGTTTATCCTTTCTAAAGCCATCGAAACATTCCTGCCAATGAAAAAAAGCGATTCCATTTAAAAATGGAATCGCCACCTTCAATATTATTCAACCAATTGAATGAATTGTTTTGTACGTTCACTCTGTGGATTTTCAAAGAAATTTTTTGGATCTGCCGATTCGATGATGGTGCCCTGATCAATCATGATGACCCGGTCCGCAACTTCTTTCGCGAATTTCATCTCGTGGGTCACGACAACCATTGTCATGCCCTCCTCAGCCAGCTGTTTCATAACCTGCAGCACTTCTCCGACCAATTCAGGGTCAAGAGCCGAAGTCGGTTCGTCAAAGAGCATAACTTTGGGCTCCATAGCCAGCGACCGCGCAATGGCAACCCGCTGTTTCTGTCCACCAGAAAGTTTGCTTGGATAAACATCGGCCTTTTCTTCAAGGCCGACTTTTCTGAGAAGATCCATTCCCAGTTTCTTCGCTTCTTCTTTTTTCATCTTTTTCACCGTAACCGGTGCTTCGATAACATTTTCCAGAACGGTCTTATGCGGAAACAGGTTGAAATGCTGGAACACCATTCCGACCTCAGCCCGAACTTTAGCTAAATCCTCTTTTTTCGGATTAATGGTATGACCGTCTATAATGATTTCCCCACTGTTGATCATTTCCAAAAAGTTGAAACATCTGAGAAGCGTACTTTTCCCGGATCCACTGACACCGACGAGAACTACCACCTCTTGAGGCTTCACATGCAAATCAACGCCTTTAAGCACTTCAAGATCACCAAAGGATTTGTGTATATTTTTTCCGATTATCATATCTGTCCCCCCTTAGGCTTTGTCCACATCGAGTTTATTTTCATACCAGCGCAACAGATACGTAAAGATCATTACGAGTACGAGGTAATACAACGCAACAACCAGGAATGATTCGAACGCCTGATAGGATTGTGCTGCTTCACGGTTCGCAAGTGAAAAGATTTCTGCCACCCCAATGATGTATACAAGGGATGAATCTTTTAATGTAATGATGAATTGATTGCCAAGCGGTGGAATCGAGCGGCGCAAGGCTTGCGGAAAGACAATACGCTGCATCGTCTGCTTCCGGTTCATGCCGAGTGACATACTCGCTTCACGCTGCCCGGGGTCAACCCCCTGAATCGCACCACGGAAAATTTCCGCGATATATGCACCATTATGGACACCCAGCGCGATGGCACCTGCCCAGAAATTGGACATTGTGTAAATTTCTACTATTCCGAAATACAGGAACATAATCTGAACAATCAGCGGGGTCCCGCGAATTACCGTAATATAGATATTGGCAATTGTTTGCAAGATTTTGGATCCCGATATTTTCATCAGGGCGAAAACCAAACCGATAACAGTACCAAGAATGACACCGATCGCCGTCAGTTGAAGTGTGACGACTGAGGCTTCCAGGAACCCCTGGTAAGTACGCATAAATACGTCAAAAACGTCGACAAATATGTCTGGCATAAATTTCACTCCTCCAATTATCCCTCTTTAAACGGCCAGCAAAACCCCATATATAACTAGCAGAGGTTCTACTGGCCGTAAATGTTGGATCAGCTAACACTGCAAGGAGAAAAGAAAATTGTCCTGCAGTTAAGCATCTTTTTTCTCATTTATTTTTATTCGAGAATTTCCACACCTTCAAGATCTACATCGAGGAGATTGCGGCCAAACCATTTTTCTGAAATTTCATCGTAAGTTCCATTTTCAATAATTGTATCCAAAGCTTCATCGATTGCGGCCAATAATTCTTCATCATCTTGGCGGACTGCAATGGATGGTTGCTCAATCCATAAAGGATCTCCGACCATTTCAACTTCCAGACCTGCATTTTGCGCTTCGAAGCCGACAACGTCAGCAGTGATTACTGCATCAAGACGACCTTCAATTGTTAAATCCCGCAAGGCTACAACATCACTCGTGTAGTACTGGATATCTTCTGTGTATTCTTCAGCAGCTGTTTCATAAGTACTTTGTCCAACTACCCCAATTGTTTTACCTTCCAAATCCTCAGCTGACTGAATCTCTGTATTTCCTTCACGTACGAAAATCGCACCGCCTGAGTAATAATATGGATCAGAAAAGCTTACCTGTTCAGAACGTTCAACAGTGTTCGACATCGACCCGATAATTGCATCGTAGCGGTCCGAGTTCAACCCCTGGATAATCGTTTCAAAAGGAGTTGTCTCCGGATTCGGTTCCAAGCCCATTTCTTCTGCGATCGCATTTCCGATATCAATATCGAAACCTTGCAAGTCTCCGCCTTCTTCAAAGCTGAAAGGCTTATACAATCCACTTGAAGCAGTCGTGAATTGGCCATCATTCACCAAATCAAATTCACTTCCGCCTTCCGATCCGGTTGATGCGTCGTCCTCACCACACGCCCCCAAAATCATACCTGCTGACAAAACTATACCTAAAAATGGTAATTTCTTATTCATAAATTGTTCTCCCCTTTTTTGGTTTATGATTGACCAAAACGCATGAACGCTTTGGGACTTGCTTTACATCGGGTTAAAAATCAGATGAAAATCTCTTTCTTCATATAAATTTCTTCCACCTTGGCCAGATTGCTTTTTACTTTCGCATGTTCTTTGACATAAATGAAACGCATGATTGAAGCGATCAGCGCATGAACCGCGGTATAGGAATCTATATTCAAATTCGAGTTCACAAAAACTTCCAAAGAAATATCAGCATAAGCAACTGCAGGCGAATCTGCAGAATCCGTAATCAGGATTATTTTCGTGCCCTGGTCTTTTACTGTTTGCAGCGTGTCGATAACGGATTTCGTATAACGTGGGAACACAAAAGCTATTAGCGTGTCTTCTGAGTTCAAGTCCGACACTTGACGGTAATATTGTCCGTCTCCCTGCATCAGCAATTCTGCATGATCAAGCGTCAGGTTCAGCCAGGAGGTCATAAAATGCGCAAGACCATAATCGAAAAAATTGCTGGTGACATATATATTCCTGGCCTGGCCGATGACATCAATTGCCTGCAGCAGCTGGTCTTCATCCATCGTTTGCTTTAACTGAGTAATACTGGCAATATCGGCATCCAGCAGATTGGCAAAAAAGGATTGTTCTACTGCCGGTGGTGTTTCCGACTCCTCTACCTGTTCAATGCGCTCCTCTGCAAGTTTCCTCTGTAAAACATGCTGAAATTCAGCGTAACCGCGATAGCCCAATTTCTGAGACCAACGAATTACTGTCGACTCACTTACGTTAACCTTTCGCCCAACTTCAAGGGCGGAAGAAAAAGCAAGAAAGATTGGTTCCTTGAAAAAAAGATCACCTATTTTTTTTTGCCCGGAACTGAAATTCTTGTAAGAATTAGAAACATTCCGCATTAAATCCTGCATTTTTTTAGCCCCCAATGTAAAAACAAGCTAATGTCTTAGACTAAGTATACAATAATGCAGGATTTCCTTCAAGAATTAATGGAATATTCTTTTTTAACAGTAAAATCTCAGTGAGTATTTTCACTTCTTTTCCCCTCTACCGCCCCTTCTAAACTCCCATGAAATATTCAGGATTTTCCGTCTGCAGTTATTCATCTCAATTCCATTAGTTTTGAAGTATACTATTTGTATAACTATCTACTGGAGTGTTGTTTGTGAAATGGGAAGATAAAATTTACCGCCTCTTTTTAATATGGTATGCAATAGGAATCATACTGCTGGCATTCGACTTGCTGCCCCCTTGGTTGGAATGGGCAAATGCCGTATTTCTGATTCTTGCCGGCACTTTAGGTTTCATGTACTTCTTGCACCGCTTTGGCAAAATTGCAGGCATAGCCATTGGTTCAATAATATTTCTGGCTACTTTTATCATCGAGTGGGCCGGCGCCAGCTCTGGATTTCTTTTTGGCTCTTATGATTACACAGACCGGTTTGCCCCTAATCTATTTGGGGTGCCGATTGCAATCGGCTTTGCCTGGCTGATGGTCGTCGCCACTTCCCATGTAATCGCCCGCTGGATTTTCCCTACCGGAACTTTTGGCTACGCGGTGACAGGTGGAATTGGCGCTGTAATAATGGATCTGATCATTGATCCTGTCGCCTATCGTTTGAAATTTTATTGGGTTTGGGAAGACACCGGATGGTATTACGGCATTCCTTGGACCAATTTTCTCGGGTGGTTCCTTGTGTCATTCGCTCTTCATCTGCTGATCGACTTTATAATGCGGCGTAAATCGATGATCATTACCAATGAAACCTCTGAGCGCAGACTTGTACTGTTGTACCTGTTGATGATCAGCATGTTTGCTATGCTCGGCGCTCTTGGCGGCTTATGGCTGGCTGTCGCAGCAAGTACTATTCCTGCATTGCTCTTGGTAGCAGTCGCGTGGAAGAGGAGGCCCTTATGATAGAAGCAAAAAAGAGTCGTTTATTCGAAAAAGCCTTTGCCCTTTACCTGTTCTCATTGATGCGCCGGTCTTTCACGCGTTTTCTCGGACAAGGGATCCAGGAAATCCCCCGACAACCGGCAATTTTCATTGCCAACCACAGTTCCTGGTGGGATGGGTTGCTGTTCTTTTTCTTAAACCGCACAGTTTGGAAACACGATATCCATATGATGATGCACGAAAAGAACCTGAAGAAATATAGTTTTTTCCGTTACTTGGGCGCATTCTCGATTGATAAGCAAAACCCGAAAGACATCATCCGTTCTCTTCAATACACCGAAGACTTGCTGAAGCAGGGGAAATCAGTTGTGCTGTTTCCCCAGGGGGATGAATACCACCAAGAGATCCGGCCTTTGTCATTTCATAGCGGAATCGGATACTTACTGGACAAACACCCCGAAATTCCGGTAGTCCCGATTACGTTTTATTATTCTTTTGGACATGAGCAAAAACCGGAAGTTTGGATCCATCAGGGACTGTCTTTATCTATAGAGGAGATTCCCGGAACATCCCGAAAACAAAAGTCGGGTTCGTTACAACAATTTTTGACAACCCAATTGGATGAACTCAGACAAAAAGTCATTGCCGAAAACACTGCTGAATTTCATGATTTCTTAAGAAAGGGCTGATGGACAGTAATGCTGATATGGATCCTGATTATATGTACTGCCTCTTTTGGGTTGTGGACGATCTTCAATAGCCTGTTCATGCCGGCATTGCCGTCGGAGCCAAGCGTCGACGGCCAGCCCCTGCTGTCAGTAATGGTGCCGATGCGCAATGAAGAGCGTAATGTGAAAGCCTTAATCGCTTCTTTGAAAAAGAATACATACCCGAATTGCGAATTTATCATTCTGAACGACCAATCCACAGACAACACACAGCAGTTTCTTGAAACTGAAACAGCAGGCGACAGCCGCTTCACACTTTTGCATGGAGTTGAACTGCCTCACGGCTGGATTGGAAAAGTCCATGCTTGCCATCAACTGCAAAAGGCTGCCACCGGTGATTACTTGATGTTCGTGGATGCTGATATCAACTTTAGCCCGCAGGCTTTTAAGCAATCGCTGTCGCTGTTGCAGAAAAAGAACGCACAATTGCTGTCCGGTTTCCCGGCTTTCGAAGTGGCACCTTTTTTGAGTAAGTTGCTCGTACCCATGCAGCATTTCGTTGTCTTTTTTCACTTGCCGCTCGCTTTTGCGAATTACAGCTCGTTCCCTGCCGCAACTGCCGCTCATGGGGCATGGATGCTCTTTGAAAGGAAGGCATATGATGCCATTGGCGGTCATCAGACTGTTTATAACTCACTTGTTGAAGATGTTCATATTTCCCGGGAAATAAAAAAGGCGGGTCATCGCATGTTGCTTGCCAATATTACAAAATCCGTAAACAGCAAGATGTATGAGACCAACAGTGAAGTATGGGAAGGGTTTTTAAAGAACAGCTACACCGGCATCGGCCGTTCCCCTTTAATGGCGATTGCCTTGGCCGTTTTTTATGTGGTATTTTACATATCACCTCTCTTCATCGCAGTAATCGGCCTATTCACTCTGGAATGGCTGTACTTTATCCCTTATATTCTCATTTCTCTGCAACAGCTTTACATCATGCTTCGGACAGGCCAAAATCCTGCCTTGGCATTTCTGATACCTCTTCAAGCCGGCGCCATGATCGCCGTACTCCTGCATGCAATGAAAAAATCATGGAGCAAGCAATCCTATTCATGGAAAGGCAGGAACTACTCATGAAGAAAATAATCATCATCGGCGGTGGTCTTGGCGGTCTTTCGGCAGCGGTAACTTTAGCGAACGCCGGCATGGACGTTGAGCTATATGAAAAAAACGATCATTTTGGTGGTAAATTGATGCCGGTTCGTCTGGGAAACCATACGTTCGATTTTGGACCAAACACGATCACGATGCCGGAAGTATTCAATTCTGTTATTGAGCAGACAGATGAGCCCGCCTCAGATTATTTTGATTTCATTCCTTTAAACACCCATACGCGAAATCATTTTCCGACTGGAGAGTATCTCGACTTTTCATCTGACCCGGACGAAATGCAAGCGGAACTAAACCGCGTGGCACCGGAAGACAGTGTTAATTTCCGAAGCTTTCTGAACGAAATCAGCCGCATCTACAAGTTGGCCGAACGATATTTCTTCCCTTCCACTTTCCAATCCTGGCACGACTATTTATCTCCCACCTTAGGTAAGGCTTTGGTGCAGGTTCGCCCAGCAGAGACAATGGACCATTTTTATAAACGCTATTTCCGGAATCCACAATTGCTGCAGGCATTTGGCCGTTATGCGACCTATATCGGCTCCTCTCCCTATAAAGCTCCAGCCACTTTTTCGCTGATTGCCTATTTGGAACTGGTGGGTGGCGTCTATTACGCGAAAGGTGGAAATGCCAGCATAGCTGAAGGCTTTGCAGCAGTTGCACGGAAAAACGGCGCGCTTCTTCATGCTGGAAAAGCAGTAAAAAAAATTATTGTGCGTGACGGAAAAGCCGTAGGCGTGGAACTTGAAGGCGGCCTTCTTTCCGAAGCAGATGCGGTGATCCTGAACGGTGACCTGCTTTCGGCTTTTCCGCAATTAACTGAGGAAAGCGAGCGGCCATCCTTCAGCAATAAAAAGGCTGTTTCCTACGAACCATCAATTTCCGCTTTTGTAATACTGGCTGGGTTGAATACCAGACTGCCTGAACTGAAACATCATAACGTCTACTTTTCAGGAGATTACAGTGGAGAATTCGATGACCTATTCGATAAGAAACGTTATTCCGAACAACCGACCGTTTATATCAGCAATTCTTCCTATACAGATCCGACCGTATCACCAGACGGGGATAACCTTTTCATTCTTGTGAATGCGCCTGCCCTAACCGCAGACGGAAAATTGCAGATTGATGCGGAGGCTTATAAGAACCGCATCTATGATTTCCTTGAATCGTATGGACTCGATATCCGCAATCACGTGGTTGAAGAAAGAACTTACACTTCATCCTTCATCGCAGAGAATTTCAATGCTTACCGCGGTTCTTTGTATGGTCCGTCATCGCATAAAAAAAAGGACGCATTTCTGCGTCCTGCCAATGCCAGCCCGGATATTAAGAACCTCTATTTTGTCGGCGGCAGCACACACCCAGGGGGCGGTTCTCCCATGGTAACGATGAGCGGCCAAAATGTCGCAAAACGGATTCTGAAAAAATATGGCCATTCCAACTCCTAAGTTCCGACACGACAACACTCACGAAAACAAGCTAAGGATATGTCCGCGGACATATCCTTTTTGTTTTGTATTGATTCCCTCCTATAAATAGGCAAGGATTTGCTGTTTCGACTGGTCCGGCACAAAATGCTTCTGACCGAATACATTATAGTCTTTTTTTCGGATGGTTGTCAGGATTTCCCTGTAGACTAACCCTGCGCCTTTTACGGGAATCCGAGAACTTACCGGATATTCATTTATTGTTTCAAAAGCTTTTTGGTATTGGTATTCTGCTTCTTCCGCCATATCTTCCCAAACGGATATAAAGGCCGGAGTTACGGCTTTTCTTCGGAGATCTTCCAAATTCAAATTATGTTTTTCCATCAATTGGGAAGGCAAATAAAGTCGCCCTATCTCCAGGTCTTCATCGATATCCCGCAATATATTCGTAATCTGCATCGCATAACCAAGTGCTATTGCGCCTTCTTTCAATATATTCGTTTTTCCCGGAGCCAGAACCGGCAACAGCATGAGCCCTACAGAACTGGCAACATGATAGCTGTATTCCAAAACATCCTGCACTGTTTGATAGCGCTTTTGCTGCAAATCCATTTCCTGCCCGGTTATCATGCTTCTATAGGCTTCTTCATCCATGTCGTAGTTTTTAAAGACATCAGAAAGTGCCAGCCACATAGGATTCATTGAGTCAAAATCACCGTTTAAAAAAGATTGGAATTCCTGTTTAAAGAGAGATAATTGTGCAGCTGGTTCTGCCCCTTCGTCCACGATGTCGTCAACCGTCCGGCAGAATGCATAAATCGCCCACACAGCTTTTCTGTTTTCCTTTGGCAGCATCGAAAAACTTTTATAGAAACTCTTAGAATTTGCGGCAATGATTTCTTCACAAAAACGGTATGCCTGATTCAAGTTCATCAAGAATCTCTCCTCTCACGTAAGGAATCACGTTCAATTTGTTGTGCCAGCAATTTTGCGCCCTGCATGACAATTGGTATGCCGCCACCAGGATGTACTGAAGCCCCGACCGCATACATCCCTTCCACATTAAATGGCTTAACTTGCGGACGAAACACACCTGATTGGAGCAGCGTTGGCCCTATTCCAAAACTTCCTCCGCGAAATAAACCGAATGTTTCTGCATCCCGGGGAGTCCTCACTTCCATCCACTTGATGGCATCTCTCAATCCTGGAAACGACAGCTTTTCCATCCGGTCAATCACTCCATCGATCCATTCTTTTTCATTGTCCCAGTCCACATCCGAACCGGCAGGAACCGGAATCAGGGTATACAGGACCCCCTTGCCTTCCGGGGCAAGCGAAGCATCGATTTTTGAGGGATGGAATGTATAGAAAGCCGGATCTTCGGGTTTTTGCTTGTTCGTAAACACGTCTTTCATATGCTCGGCATAATCATTGCCAATAAAAAATTGATGAACATTCACTTCTTCATAAATACGGTCCAAACCGAAATACAATAAGAGACAGGCTGAAGACGGCACAAACTTCTTGCTCTTCTGCTCCGGCATGAGATGGGATACTGTCGGAAAGTCGCCGTTATAAACAACTGCATCAAAATCTTCTTTACCGGATTCCAGTTCCAACCCTTTTGCCGTGCCATTTTCAGTAATGATCCTTTTCACCATTTCCCCTTTTCGAATAATGACATTCGATCGGGCCTTCAAGTTTTTCTCAAGCAATGGTACGATGCTCGCGTAACCGCCTTTCAGATAATGGACGCCATGTTCGTGTTCACTGAAAGGCACCAGCGAATACATACCCGGTGCGCTGAATGGATCGCCACCTATATACAAAGTTTGCAGCGTATAAGCCAATTGAAGACGCTCATCTGTGAAATAGCGCGCCATCAATTGTTTCACAGAAAGCTGCGGCTTCAACGCCAACAGATTTCTGACGTTACCAGGTGTAAAAAAATCTTTTTTCCGAACAAATGAATGCTCAAGGAATGCGGACTTGCCGATTGCAAACCGTTCGCGTCCTTCTGTCATGAACCGGAGGAAACCTTCTTCCTGACCAGGAAACACTCTTGCAACTTCTTCAGCCTGCCGCTTACTGTCCGGATATTTTGTATATACTTTTCCGTCGTTGAAGCGAATTGTATAAAGTGGATCGCAGAGCAGTAACTCATATTGCTCTTTTCCGATTCCCGCTTCGGACAATAAATCCCGGAACATTTCCGGTAGCAGCACAATAGTTGGTCCTTCATCAATTTTAAAGCCGTCGCGTTCGACAAAATTCATGCGTCCGCCGAGCCGATTTTCTTTTTCGATGATCGTCACTTCATGTCCATTATTACTCAAATACAAAGCACCCATCAGGCCGCCGATACCACCGCCGATTATTGCGATTCTCATGCAAAGCCCTCCAATGCCGGCAATGGAAGAATCGGAATCCCTTCATTTCCATCCCGCTTCAATATGCCATTCGCGGTGATGCGTGCCGATTCCAGAATGGTCGGCAAACCGCTTCCGGGGTGCGTGCCCCCGCCCACCAGCCAGCAATGTTTCAGTTCTTCGAATTCATTGTGGGGACGGAACACCATCATCTGGGTCAGCTGATGGCCAAGATTGAACGTCGCTCCTTTATAGACAGAGTAATCCTGTTCCCAGCCAAAAGGTGTCAATACTTTTTCAACTTCGATATGGTCACGCAGACCTTTAAACTCCGTCTTCTCTTCAATAATATTCAACACGAGCTCACGAAATTCCTGCTGTTCATTGTCCCAGCCGATGTCGCTGAAATTATTCGGGACCGGCGCCAATATGTAAAGTGCCGACTTCCCTTCCGGTGCCAGCGTCGGATCCGTAACACTTGCGTTTTGGATATAAATTGATGGATCTGCAGACAGCAGTTTTGAATCTGTAATCTCTTCGACATTCTTTTTGTAATCCTTGGAAAACACGATCGTGTGATGGGATAAATCATATGTCTTATCCAGGCCGAGATAAATCATGAAAGTCGAACACGAATATTTTTTCTTCTCCAATTTTTCAGGCGTATACTTTCTTAATACACCCGGTTCCACCAGATTCGTCATGACATGGGCGAAATCTCCGTTGATGATCACTTCATCCGCGGATTCCCGGCTGCCATCTTCAAGATCGACGCCTTTAACGGTGCGTCCTTCCAGCCATAATTTTTTTACGCCTTTGCCGGTATGGATCCTGCCACCCAGTTCCCGAACCACTTTAGCCATCGATTCGGAAAGCTGGTTGACGCCGCCTATCGGGTGATAAATACCATAGGCATGTTCCATGTAAGAGAGGATGGTGAACGCACCGGGACATTCCCAGGGCGACATCCCCAGATATTTGGATTGGAAGGCAAAAGCCAATTTCAGCCTTTCATCTTTGAAATAACGGGACAGTACGTCGTACAGGCTCTTATTGACCTCCAATTCAGGCAATGCTTTCAATACTTTCGGCTGGATCATATGAGAGAATTTATCCATCCGTGTCTGAAGAAGAGGAGATAGGGCTTCCAATTTTTTGGCGGTCTCTTTCATAAAACGAACATAACCTTCACCATCACCTTTAAAGTCTCTGTCGATTTTCGCCATCATTTCTTCAGCATTCCGTGTCATGATCAATTTCTGATCTTCAAAAATCAATTCATACATTGGATCCAATTCCACTGGCACCATATAATCCGCAAGATTTCGGCCGGCCACATCAAACAATTCTTCCACTATGTGGAGCATACTCAAAAAAGTCGGCCCCGTATCAAAAGTGAAGTCCCCCAGCTTCAAGGCCGCGTTGCGTCCTCCCACCCGTTCATTTTTCTCGTAAATATCCACCTGGTAGCCTTTAGCTGCCATCAGCATACCGGCAGCCAAACCGCCGGGACCTGCACCAATGATAATTATTTTTTTTGCCATATGATTACCCCATTTTATAATTCTTAAGTTATATATAATTTATATAAAAATTATACATTATGCGATTTAATAAAACTATTATTTAGCATTCAAAGAATAGTAATCATCACGATGAATTCAGTCCGTTGAAATGGCCTCTGTATTTTTCATGCCAAAAATCTATTATATCTATCATACCCTATGTTCATAACCTTTAACTTAAAGCAGCCCCCTAGTACCAAATATTTCTAAATCACTTTTTATAATTGCCTTAATCTCATTCAGACCAAAAAAACCGCCTCAAGGAGAGGCGGCTTTTTGCACAGCTATTATTTCTTCGCTTTATGGACTTTAAGAGTTTTGCCTTTGACAGGCGTGTTTTTCATCGCTTTCAAAACCATCGGCCCTTTGCCGTTTAGGATATCGATATACGTCACTGTATCCTGGATTTTGATGATGCCGATGTCTTCAGCAGTGACGCCTGGAATGTTTGTCAGTGTTCCGACAAAATCAAAAGCGCGCAATTTTTTCTTTTTCCCACCATTGAAATAGAGTTTCATAATATCTTTGTTCACTTGCTCATTCTTGTTGCGCTTAAGCTGCGGACGGCTTTCAAGTTTTTCGGTAAAAGCTTCTTTCGCTGCAGCCACTTCTCCTGAAGAAGGCGCAGATTTTTCAGGAATGGCGAAACCGATATAGTCTTCGATTTCCTGCAGGAATTTGCCTTCATGCGGTGTCACAAAACTGATCGCCTTACCGGTTTTTCCAGCCCGCCCGGTTCGTCCGGCACGGTGGACATAACTTTCTTTCTCAAGCGGGATATCGTAATTGATGACATGGGTGATGCTGTCAATATCGATTCCCCGAGCAGCTACATCCGTTGCCACCAGGTAACGGAACTCTCCCCGCTTAAAATCATTCATTACTTCGAAACGATCTTCCTGCACCATTCCGCCGTGCAATTTATCACAGGTGTAATAATGCTTTTCAAGCTGCTCCATTACGAAGTCGACATTGTCCTTCGTCCGGCAGAAGATGATACAGCTGTCCGGATTTTCAACGATCGTGACATCGCGAAGCAATGAAAACTTCTGGTTTTCCACAACCCGGATCAACTGATGCTCAATCTGATTTTTCAGTGTTTCTGTTGAAGCAATTTCAATATGCTCCGGTTTGTTCATGTATTTTTGCTGCAGTTTTTCCACATTTTCCGGCAATGTTGCCGAGAACAGCATCGTCATACGCTGCTTCGGTAATTTATTGATGATGGCTTCCACTTGTTCGATAAAGCCCATATTGAGCATTTCATCCGCTTCGTCCAATACCAGAAACTCGATTCGTTCCAGATTAAGAGTTCCGCGCTCAATATGATCGAGAACACGGCCGGGTGTCCCCACTACCACATGGCATTTCTGTTTCAGTTCAGCCTGCTGGTAGGCAAACGGCTGCTTGCCGTAGACCGCAGCTGCTTTGATGCGTTTGAAACGGCCGACATTGGTGATATCTTCCTTAACCTGATCCGCAAGTTCTCTTGTTGGCGTCAACACCAATGCCTGTGGTTTGTTTTCTTCCCATTCGACCATTTCACAAATCGGAATCCCAAAAGCTGCAGTCTTACCGCTGCCAGTTTGAGATTTCACCGCAATATCGATTTTTTTCATTGCGACAGGAATCACTTTCTCCTGAACTTCAGTGGGTTCCGTATAACCCAAACCTTCAAGTGCCCGTAAAATGGGATCACTGATATTAAAATCTTTGAATTGTTTACTATCCATGTATTAAATCTCCTTCTCCGTCCAAAATGCCAGATAGTTTCATTATTGCACGGATTTTATACAATCTCCATTAAACGATTATTAAGTTTAATGAAATATTTAAGCAGAACTTATAATTTACAGAAATCGATATTCCGCAAAACAGCTTGCTTGCCTGGGGGCTTGCGCTGAGCTAACTCGGTCTCGTTTCACTTCGCCCGAGTGGATCTCAGCACTTCGCTTGGACCCCTGGGCGTCTTCGCTGTTTTGCTCCATATCTATAGAAATTTCTTTCAGCGTCGGTGCGTTCCAGGGGCAGTCGAATGCCGACGAAGCAACAGACGAGTGGTTTTCTCGGCTTATTGCGGGAGTCAAGGTGTGCCCGAAGATGGCAGCTCCTTTTCGACGAGCTTGCGCAGGAGCATAATTCTTGGCCTTGTCCAAAGCGCCTAAGCGGTATATTAAGCCGAATTCATATGTTCAACTTATATAGAAAGTTTTAAAGTTTCATTGATCCAAAAGGCTGACGGAAACTTTGACGTCCAGGGATTGGCTGCCGCCCCGGTAAATGCCCTGTACCGGACTGACATCATTATAATCCCGGCCCACTCCTACACGGATATGATTTTCAAGCGCTTCTATGTTATTCGTCGGATCCAGACCTACCCATCCGACACCTGGAACCATCACTTCTACCCAGGCATGGCTGGCAGCATCACCGACTAATGCCGAATTTTCACCCACATATAAATAACCGCTGACATAGCGGGCCGGGATATGCTTACTTCTAAGAATTCCTAACATGACGTGCGTGATATCCTGGCAAACACCATTTCGCAGACCAAAGGATTCGGACGCTTTTGTAGAAACGTCCGTCGATTCGCCGTTGTATGTGAAGTGGTCATGGATATAGCCCATTACATCGATGGCATATTGAACCGGATTTTCAATCTGCCCCAGCTCCCGGTCCACTTGCTTAATCTGTTCCGGATTCAAATACGTATAGGCGGTGTTGCTGAGGTACGCCAGATAATGTTCCCCGAATAATTTCGAATGAAAAATTGCGCGCATTTCCGGTGAATAATCAATTTGATGAATGAATGGACTTTTTTGTATGCTGACGATGGAAGTCGTCTTCACTTCCAAATGCTGATGATGTTCAGCTATGAAGAAAGTCTCCACATTGTTGCCCCAAATGTCGATATGTTCTTTGGTAAGAGAGGCGGGGGTAATTTCAGCACGATATTCCAGCAAACGCTGGACCTCATCTGTTCTTGGTTTGAGCCGGATTGAATTCATGCTTTGGTCAACGATTGTATCGTATTCGAAAATATTAGTATGCTCTATTTTATATTTCATGGAAGTTATTCCTTTCGCATTCGCTGTTTGATTTTGAGTGCTCGTGTAGTTTTCGGTTTCCGGGTCGATGAGGTAATAAGTTTTCGAAAAAACTTTGCCGATTTCATTGCAGCCATTCTGGAAATCATTCAAGAAATCCATCATGTCTTCGGGTTCCAGCTCCTGAAAATTAAATCTGTCGAAATCAGCTGTCAATTCATCGATTTTCGCAAATAATTCCCATGAGTAATGAGAAACTTTTCCGTCCTCCAATTTGACGATCGCTTCCCGCATATGATCCAGGCAATAGCGGATGGACCGTGGGAATGTGGAATTCGATACCAGGAAAGAAAGGACCAGGGATGGATCCATTTTGGGCGGATTCGCTTTCAGATAAGCATCATAGCCATTCGTCATCCGAAGAGCTGCCAGCCAGTAGTAATAGTCCTCTGATTGATGCGCCTTTGCGCGTGCCAAAGTTCTTTCACAAACAATGTTCAGGATACGCGCCGTTTTTTCAGCGCGTTCGAGCCATTTTCCGATTTTTATCATTTGGTATTCGACCCCGCGCGACATGGAAGATTCTATGATGCCCTGGGAAGTTAATGCCGTATTTTTGACTTTCTCTAAAAACTGTCTCATCTCGTGCACCTGCAAATTATCCGTATCCATTTCCTGTAAGCTCAAGTAACATCTGTTCCAGACTTCCCAATAATCGTCGGTGATGTGATCACGGCTTACTCGGGCATTTTCACGGATAAAACGCACACAGCTGGCAACGGAATTAAAATTATTTTCTTCCATTGAAAGGTAATGAACCAGTTGGTCTTCATTAAATTCGGGCAAGGATTTGATATACTCCATCATATCCGTTGAAGCGCAAATTTCAAATATAAGCTTCCAATCTTCATCACGCACCAATTCTTCATCTGATGCTTCGATCATCTGCAATAATTGTACATCCAGGATACGCGCATTATTTTCGGCACGTTCCGCGTTTCTTGACATCCAATATAACGAATTTGCTACTCGACTCAACATTCAGGAATCTCCTCCTTCTTCTTTTTTCTTGAAGACCCATGTATCTTTGCCGCCGCCGCCCTGTGAGGAATTCACCACGAGCGAGCCTTCTTTTAGAGCAACTCGTGACAAGCCGCCCGGCAGGACATTGGTTTCTTTTCCGCGCATGACGAAGACCCGAAGATCTACATGGCACGGATAGAAATTATCCCCTTGATAGGCTGGGGCACGGGATAATTTGATTGTTGGCTGCGCAATATACTGATGCGGCGATTCAATGATTTTCTCTCGGAATATCTCAATCATTTCCTTCGAAGCATGCGGGCCGACCAGCATATCGTAACCGCCTGAAGCACCTACGTTTTTCACGACAAGTTCCTCCAGATGGTCCAGCACCCACTCGCGTTCTTCTTTATTCTCAAGCAGATATGTTTTTACATTTTCTATTAGAGGTTCTTCATCCAGATAATAACGGATCATTTCAGGAACGTATGCATAAATAGCCTTATCATCAGCCACACCGTTTCCGATGCCGTTGAGTATAGCGACATTGCCGTCTCTGTATGCCTGCAGCAATCCCGGCACCCCTAAGGCAGAATCTTCATTGAACGCCTCCGGGTCCAAAAAATCATCGTCAATCCGGCGGTAGATGATATCCACCCTTTTCAGGCCGCGGATCGATTTCATATAGACAACATTCTTTTGCACCACCAGGTCACGGCCTTCAACGAGTTCGATCCCCATCTGCTGAGCCAGGAAGAGATGATCGTAATAAGCGGAATTGTACATGCCCGGCGTCAATAAAACGGCCAGAGGCTTGCCTTTTTGTGAGACCGGGGCATGATCCAGAATTGCCTGGTGCATATGGGTCATCTGATGCTCCAGTGTCTGGACAGAGTGTTTAGCGAAAAACTCAGGATAAACCTGCCGCATCACATAGCGGTTCTGGTAGACATAAGACATTCCCGAAGGATTTCGGAGGTTATCTTCCAGCACATGATATTTGCCTTCTTCGTCACGTATCAAATCGATGCCGGCCAGAAAAATATGATTATTCAAAGGGATTTCAATCCCTTTTACCTGTTTTTCATAATAATACGGATTTTCCTCCACCAGATTTCTCGGCACAACGCCATCATTTAGAATGCGCTGTTCACCATAGACATCTTCCAGGAAAAGATTCAGCGCTTCTGCGCGTTGGATCATTCCCTTCTCTACCAGTTCCCACTCTTCAGGCGGAATGATGATCGGTACAAAATCAAAAGGCATCGTCCGTTCAGTGCCGACATTATTATTGTAGACCGTAAACGTGATACCTTGCCTGAGAAACGATAATTGGGCTGTTTCATGCTTTTCGCGCAATTCCTCTTCGCTGAAATGCTGGAGCAATTGGAAGAAGTTCTGGTAATGGGGTTTCGGCTGCTTGTTCTCTTCGAACATTTCATCAAAAAATGGTTTTACTGAATATGATTGAAACATGGTTGCCCTCCTTTTTTTAAATCTTCAGATATTTTTGAGTAAAAAAACTACCACTCACTATCTGCGAGTGGTAGCCTGATGACTTTAATTCCTTCTTATTTTATCAAAGCTTTTATCGCTCTTATTCCTTTTTCGACAAATCTTCGTCATTCCCCTTTTTTAGGGAGTCGGAATATTCCGTGCTGCCGCCAAAAGCACCGCCGCTCGGAGTCGAGCTTTCGGAAGAACTGCCCGTTCCCTGTGATCCGCTCGGTTTGGAAGAATCTGAACCTGCAGATGATCCTGAACCGCTTTCTGTTTTCCCGCCGACTTCATCCTTCAATGTTTTATCAGCTTCATCCAGCATATCTTTTTCTTTGTCCATCATTTTCTGCTGGCTGTCAATTGCTGTTTTGACTTGTTCAACAGCCTTGGAAACGTAAGGCTTGGCTTTATCGACCATTCCGCCTGATTGTTCATTGAAGCGGTCGAGGCCCTTTTTCACATTCTCTTTCATATTGCCGGATTGAGAGGTATTTGTTGAAGTGCCATTCGAGTCCACTTTCTTTTGTGCCATAGCGGATCCGATTGCTGCACCTATACCTAATAATACTAATTTACCGAACATGCCGCCTGAACGCTTTGCCATTTGAATCTCTCCTTTATCAGTATTGGAATACACTGTGTTCTTATTATTTACTAATTCAGGATATTCTAAACATTTTCTGCAGGAAAAAAGACACCTTAATTATTTACCAGGTGTCTTTTGAGCATGCAAATCATAATATTATATTTTACCTTCCTGCTTAAGCACCTCTTCAAATGCACATACAACTGCAGGATCATATTGAACTCCAGACAGCCGGCGGATTTCATCCATCGCAAATTCCGCTGTAAAGGCTTTGCGGTAGGACCTGTCTTCGGTCATCGCATCAAACGTATCACAAACACCGATGATTTTGGCTTCCAAAAGGATTTCATCCGCACTCAGACCCAAAGGATAACCTTTGCCGTTGACTCGTTCATGATGCTGCTCGACGATATCGGCAAGTTTTTTATAGGCTGTCTTCCGAAGCATTTCCGCACCGTCCACTGGATGTTTTTTGATCAGAAAAAATTCTTCTGCCGTTAATTTACCCGGTTTATTAAGTACTTCTTCAGGTATATTAATTTTTCCGATATCGTGAAGAATGGAGGCGATAAACAGATCGTCCATCTTTTGCCGGTCCAACTTCAGCTTTTTCGCAATTTTAACGGCATATTGCGAAACCCGAAGGCTGTGCTTATGTGTATAGCGATCTTTTTTCTCTACAAGGCCGCCGACCCGCTGTAATTCTTTTATTTCTTCACTGATGGAATGAAAAAATAAAGCATTTGAAACCGAAAGAAATGAAACATCGGTTTTAGCGACAATTTGAACCGGTTCCTCCAAATTATTCGTTGAAATGAAATCATCAGGCCCAATTTTCACTGTTCCTTCGATGGCTTGCAACTCCATTTCTCCCTTTAATATATAAAAAAATTCCTGGATTTCTGCATCATCCCCAGGATATAAGATCATTAGTTTATCCTTTTGAACAGTCTGCTTCATAACTTCCATATTCCCACCACGTCCGAGCAAACTCAGAGTAGTAGAGCTGTTTTGGACTGTCTCCAGGTATTTTCCATTAAGTATATCCAAGCCTTTCACTAATACACATCCTTCCTCAAAAAAGCACTATAAAAGTATGCAAGTGCCATACCTTCATAGTACTCTAATTGAAGCTTCTGTGACAACAGGTTTTACCAGCCAATCACTTTGATAGGATCTATCCATGCCTGACGGTCAGCGAACTGAACTAAAATCCATTCAATCTCGACATGAACTCCTGCCTCAGCTGCTTTTTCGACTCCATCACGAGTCATTTGCTGTGTTTTTTCATCAAGATCAGAAATTAATTTTACGATCTCTTCTTCGTATTTCTCTTCTATTTCAGCAAGTTTTTTCGCTTCTGTTTCTTTCCCAAGATCCTCGAGTTTCTTATCATACAACTCATGCGATTTTTCTTGGGCTTTTTCGATTTCCTCATAAATTTTAGCGTTAGTCTTCTCGACTTCTTCCAAAGCTTTTTCTACATCTTCGCTTATAGTCGCTTCTGCAGCAAAAGCTCCTGAAGTGCCTAATACTAAAGCAAATACCATTGAAAATAATACAGCCAGTAAACTCTTCTTCAACATAGTATCTCCCCTGTCTTATTTTATACGGCTGCCCTAATGAAACTGATGTCATTAAATAATGCCCGCCACGTTCTCCTGCATTACAAAAATCCTTAAAAACCATTTCGGCATCCTACTTTAGTATATAGAAAATGGGTATAAAGAACAATTATTGTTTTTTCTTAATTTTCTATTAAATGTGACTCACATTCTCTGAATATGGATATCAATAATAATCTAAGAAAATTCTTCCGGTTTTCCTAGGCTGTCGAGAAACTCTCCACTTCTCAAATCCTTTTGTTTTAGACGGACGCTCCACTCGGGTTCAAGTTAAAATCATAATGCTTGTTTCTTGAAATTGACTAAAAAGTGTATGCTTTTAGAGAAAGCAATCTGAGATATGGAGCAAAACAGCGAAGAGTTGACCGAAGCCTGCGAGGGCGACTCTTTGCGACGAAGCAGCGAAGCGATGCAGGAGCACAGGGTTTTGAGTTAGCCCCGGCAG
Organism: Metaplanococcus flavidus; assembly: GCF_042675885.1. NCBI lineage: Bacteria > Bacillati > Bacillota > Bacilli > Caryophanales > Caryophanaceae > Metaplanococcus > Metaplanococcus flavidus. The sequence goes on from NZ_JBHTKI010000002.1 coordinate 170,928, forward strand.
TAGGCGTCGCGACGTCCTGTCGCGCCGACTGCATGACCCACATCCTGTGGGCCCGCAAGCAAGCTGTTTTGCGGAATATCGGTTTTCATGTTTCTTTCTCAATAAGCTGAAAAAACCGGGAGAATTCCCCCGGTTTTCCTTACCGTTTTTATGGCAGTACAGTTGCACCCATTAAATAACGGTCGCATTCTCTTGCTGCTTCCCGCCCTTCATTGATTGCCCATACAATCAGGCTTTGCCCGCGTCGCACATCGCCCGCTGCAAAGACACCTTCTGAGTTGGTGGTATATTTTCCGTACTCAGCTTTGACGCAAGAGTTTGACTCAGTCTCTACGTCCATTTGTTGGATCAGATCTTGCTCCGGCCCGCTGAATCCGATAGCTATCAGCACGAGATCCGCTTTCCATACTTTTTCCGTTCCAGGTATTTCTTCACGGATTCGATTGCCTTCTGCATCAACCTTCAGTTTGACATTTACCGTATGAACTTCTTTTACATTCCCCTTTTCATCACCGACAAATTTCTTGGTCATGACGGCATAGGCTCTTGGATCTTCCCCGAATGCAGCTGCCGCTTCTTTATGGCCATATTCCACGCGATGCACTTTCGGGTATTGCGGCCAGGGATTGCCCTGCTCATCGCGAATCGCACCTTTTTTATCATAAACATCGAATTGGACGAGACTTTCGCAATCATGGCGGACAGCTGTAGCGAGACAATCCGTCCCGGTATCGCCGCCTCCAATGACAATTACATGTTTGCCTTTGGCAGAAATATAATTGCCATCATCAAAATTCGAATCCAAAAGGCTCTTCGTGCTGGCATGCAGAAAATCCATCGCGTAATGGATGCCGCCGAGTTCACGACCCTCCAACTGGACGTTGCGGTGAACTGTTGCACCGGTGCACATAATGACCGAATCGAAATCCGCTTTCAGTTTTTCCGCGGCATAATTTTTGCCGATTTCAATATTCGTTTTAAAGGTGATGCCTTCCTGTTTCAGAATTTCGACACGGCGGATGACCATTTCATATGGCAGCTTCATTTCCGGTATGCCATAAGTAAGCAAACCGCCAACTCGGTCATTCTTTTCAAAAACAGTGACCCAATGGCCAGCTTTATTTAATTGTGCTGCTGCCGCAAGACCAGCCGGGCCGGAGCCGATGACTGCGACATGTTTGCCGGTGCGCCTCTCCGGCGGTTCAGGTACGACCCAACCTTCCTCAAAACCGCGTTCAATAATCGATCGTTCAACTGTCCGGATTGCTACCGGGGGGTCGGTTATGCCGAGAACGCATGAGCCTTCGCACGGCGCCGGACAAGCCGTTCCCGTAAACTCGGGAAAATTATTTTTGAGATGCTCACGTCGAAGCGCTTCTTTCCATTGTCCTTTATAAACCAAATCATTCCATTCAGGAATCAGGTGATTAACCGGACAGCCGGTAGTCACCCCTTCCAATTCCATACCGGTGTGGCAAGTCGGCACACCGCAATCCATGCAGCGCGCTCCTTGTTTTTGCACTTCTTCATCGGATAGTGGAATGGTGTAATCGTTCCAATCGTGTTTTCTTTCTGCCGGGTCGCGTTCCTTCAAAGTTTGTCGGTCGAATTCCATAAATCCTGTGCTCTTTCCCATCAGATCCCTCCTCTATCGATTCTGCTAAAAACTGATCTTCTATTTTACGGCTTCAGTTATTTTACTTTCTTCAAAAGCTGTCATTTCAGCATCGAATTTCGTCATGCCGTTGCCCTGAAGAGCAGTGATGCGGTCGTTAATCTGCAAATACGCTTTCGGGATGACGCGCACGAATTTTCCGGAGAAAATTTCCCAATGCTCCAAAATCCGCTGTGCGTTGGCACTTTCCGTATAACCGTAATGGCTGTCGATCATGCTGCGCAGATTTTCGATTTCCTGCGGATCCGCCAACGGCTGTAAATAGACCATATCTTTATTGCAGTACTCGGCGAAATCCCCGCCTTCATCCAGTACATAAGCGATACCGCCGGACATTCCTGCGGCGAAGTTTTTGCCGGTATTGCCGAGTATCACTACCCGTCCGCCCGTCATATATTCGCAGCCATGATCTCCGACGCCTTCCACCACAATATTGGCGCCGCTGTTCCGGACAGCGAAACGCTCTCCTGCAACACCGTGTATATATGCTTCACCGGCGGAAGCACCATAGAAGGATACGTTGCCGATGATAATATTTTTTTCCGGTATGAATGTGGAATCCGCAGCGGGTTTAACAATGATTTTTCCGCCGGACAAGCCTTTTCCGACAAAATCATTGGCATCGCCAATTAAGTTCATCGTCATTCCCTGAGGAATGAATGCACCGAAACTTTGGCCTGCCGAACCTTGAAATTTCAGTTTCACTGTATCTTCCGGCAATCCTTCTGCTCCGTAGCGTCTTGAAATTGCGCTGCCTATGATGGTTCCTGTCGCGCGATGAATATTACGGATAGCTGTAGAAAACTCAACAGGCTCCCCGGTTTCAATCGCATTACGGCATCGTGGCAGAAGTTCCTGGTAATCCAATGTTTGGATCAAACCGTGATCTTGTTTGACAGTGGCATAGCGGCCGACTTTTTCAGGAAGATCCGGCTGATAAAGAAGGGCTGATAAATCGATTCCTTTCGCTTTCCACTGATCGACTGCTTCATTCACTTCAAGTACGTCGGTTCTGCCAATCATTTCATTGATTGACCGGAAGCCAAGCTCCGCCATCAATTCACGTGCTTCCTGTGCAATAAAGCGCATGAAGTTTACGACATGTTCCGGATCTCCGCCGTATTTTTTTCGCAACTCCGGATTTTGTGTGGCAATTCCCACCGGACAAGTGTCCATATGGCAAACGCGCATCATGACACAACCGAGCACGACCAGAGGCGCAGTTGAAAAGCCATATTCTTCTGCTCCCAGAAGTGCCGCCATGACGACATCGCGGCCCGTCATCATCTTGCCATCCGTCTCCACAACAATACGATCACGCAAACCATTCAATAGTAGAGTTTGATGCGTTTCAGCCAAGCCGATTTCCCAAGGCAGGCCGGTATGCTTCAAACTTGTTTTCGGCGCAGCCCCTGTGCCGCCGTCATAACCGCTGATCAATACCAAATCCGCACGGCCTTTTGCGACTCCTGCCGCTATTGTTCCGACACCCACTGCTGATACCAGCTTTACGCTGATGCGTGCATAAGGATTGGCATTTTTCAGGTTAAAAATCAATTCCGCTAAATCTTCGATCGAGTAAATATCGTGATGCGGTGGAGGCGAGATCAATTCCACTCCGGTCGTCGAGCCGCGAACTTCTGCAATCCATGGATAAACTTTCTTCCCTGGCAGATGTCCGCCTTCTCCCGGTTTTGCTCCTTGCGCAACTTTAATCTGGATTTCGTCAGCGTTCACCAGGTAATGGCTCGTTACGCCAAAGCGGCCTGAAGCCACCTGCTTGATCGCGCTTCTCCGATCTGTGCCGTCTTCATCCGGGATAAACCTTGAAATTTCTTCTCCGCCTTCACCGGAATTGCTGCGGCCACCGATTTTATTCATCGCAACACCCAGCGCTTCATGCGCTTCCTTGCTGATTGAACCGTAGGACATCGCCCCTGTTTTGAAACGCGCACAAATTTCTTCGACGCTTTCCACCTCATCCAGAGGGACCGGTGTCTGTTCCTTAAACTTCAACAAACCACGCAACGATTGCAAATTCGCCTTTTCATCCGTCAACAGGGCAGAATATTTCCGGAACACATTAAAATCATTTGTTCGGCACGCCTGTTGCAGTGTATGAATAGTCTTTGGATTGTACTGATGATCTTCCCCATTTTCGCGGTATTGAAATTCATCTCCTGATTCCAGTTCTCCGTCGCTGCCCTCAAGTTCCGGATAAGCTCGGGCATGGCGCATAAGCACTTCTGTGCCAATTGTGTCGAGCCCGATTCCGCCCAGTCTTGAAGATGTACGGGTGAAATATTTATCGATGACATCCATTCGAATTCCTACAGCTTCGAAAATTTGTGCTCCACGATAACTTTGGATTGTTGAAATACCCATTTTCGACAGCACCTTAATAATGCCGTCGGTGACCGCTTTAATATAGGTGGTTTCAGCTTGCCCATAATCGACGCCTTTAATATCTTCAGTCTCTATTAAGTGAATGATCGTGTCCAAAGCCAAATACGGATTGATGCCTTCTGCTCCATATCCCAGAAGAACAGCAAAATGATGCACTTCACGAGGTTCTGCAGATTCCAGCAAAATGCTGACTTTCGTGCGGATACCTTCGCGGATTAAATGGTGATGCAAACCGGAAACGGACAATAAAGCCGGTATTGCTGCATTTTCCTTATCGGCTCCTCTATCAGAAAGAATCAGCAGCGTAGCCCCATTCGAACAGGCAGCATCCGCTTCGGTAAACAGCTCTTCTAGCCGTTTTTCCATCGCTTCGGCCCCGCCTGAAACGGGGAATAATATTGGCAGTGTTACTGCTTTAAATTCACGGTATTGATTTTGACGCAATTTCTCCAACTGCCCGTTAGTAAGCACCGGTGTCTCCAATCGAATATGGCGGCTGCTTTCCGGGGTCGGCTCTACCAGATTGCCTTCTGCTCCGATTGTAGTCTGCGCAGCTGTGACAATCTGTTCACGGATGGCGTCAATCGGCGGATTCGTTACTTGTGCAAATAATTGTTTAAAGTAATTGTAAAGAAGCTGAGGTTTTTTCGATAACACGGCTAATGGCGAATCATACCCCATGGAACCGACAGGATCTTTTCCTTCAGTCGCCAGGGGCTTGATGATTTTTTGGACTTCTTCCATCGTATAGCCGAATGCCAATTGCTGTTTTATCAAGGATTCCGTTACGTCATAGTTAACCCTCTGTTCCGGATCCGCTAAATCATTCAGATCCACCAAATTTTGTTCCACCCAGTCTTTATAAGGCAATTCCCCTGCAATTTGCAGCTTTATTTCTTCATCCGGAATAATTTTTCCTTCTTCCAGGTCTATCAACAGCATTTTGCCGGGACGCAGGCGGTCTTTGTAAACGATGTCATCTGCAAAAATATCAAGTGCGCCAACTTCCGAACCTAAAACAATCATGCCGCTCTTGGTTACGTAATAACGCGCCGGACGCAGGCCGTTGCGGTCGAGACAGGCTGCAATTTGGTTGCCGTCAGTAAAGACCAGTGCAGCCGGGCCATCCCACGGTTCCATCAAAGTGCTGTGGTATTCATAGAAATCCTTTTTCACTTTATTGATTGTCGGATCATTGACCCATGGTTCGGGTACCATCATCATCGCCGTATGAGCAAGAGAACGCCCGGATAAATGAAGAAACTCAAAACAATTGTCGAACATCGAAGAATCGCTTCCGCTTTCATCGATGACCGGCATCAACTTTTCCAGATCTTCTTCGTTGAAATGCGGTGATGTGCACAACGCCTGGCGTGCCCGCATCCAATTGACATTTCCGCGTAAAGTATTGAATTCACCATTATGGATGGAGTAGCGGTTAGGATGGGATCTCTGCCAGCTGGGAAATGTATTGGTGCTGAAACGTGAGTGGACTAAGGCCAACGCCGATTTGAATTCGGGGTGGTTGAGGTCGATGTAGAAAGAATCCAATTGCTCGGGAATAAGCATCCCTTTATAAACAATGGTGCCAGCTGACAGACTGCTGAAATAGACGTCTTTGAATTCCGGATCAGAACCCATTTCCTGTTCAATCCTTTTGCGGATGATGTAGAGTCTTCGCTCTAAATCCATACGCCCTTCCAGCTCAGCCGCCGCTTCTATAAACACTTGCCGGATAACCGGTTTCGTTTTCGTGGCTACCTTGCCGACAAAAGAATCATTTACCGGAACCGGTCGCCATCCGAGACATTGCTGACCTTCTTCTTCAATAATTTTTTGAATGATTTCTTTCGATTTCATCCGGATATCGTAATCCTGTGGCATAAAAATCATGCCGATGCCGTACCGGCCTTCTGCAGGAAGAATTATTCCTTCTTTTTCACATTGTTTTTGGAAAAAACGGTGTGGAATTTGTGTTAAGATTCCTGCTCCATCACCTGTACTCGTATCAGAAGACTGTCCTCCGCGGTGCTCGAGGTTGCAGAGAATATTTACTGCATTTTGGACAATCGAATGTGATTTTTCACCGTTTATATTCGCAATCATTCCAATTCCACAGGCCTCATGCTCCTGGTCCGGATCATAGAGTCCTTGTGCTTTTGGATACTCTCTTTTTATCATAATGCTTCCCCCTTTAACACAGTGAAGTGTCATAATATTAGGATAGTATATCATAAATATTGAATAAATATAAAATTACGATTAATTTAAATAGTCTAATATTAGTGCAAAAGCTTTCATTTTAATGGTAAGCGTCCAATAGCGAACACATTTAAATAGAAGAAACTTCGTGAGATACTCTTTCCAGAATTGAATTTTGGGAGGAGTTTCTTTGATAAGAAAAGAGAAAGCA